>CAYSUA010000077.1:0-6708 GCA_964433795.1 uncultured Desulfobacteraceae bacterium
GCGGCCGACCTGGCGACCGGCATCAGCGAAAGCGGGATTTTCCGCAAGAACGTCACCAAGACCGAGGACTGGGGCGAGACCAAGCAGAAGCTGGACGTCATGCCGGTCTACTTCCCCGGCCTGCGCTCCGACGGCACCCCGTCCGTGTGCTGCATGGATGAAACAGACGACGGGGTAGACGATTGCGATCCCAAGTTGTGTGACGATCCGGATACGGCTGAAATCGAACTCTGCGCAGGCGATCCCGGCGTGCCCTACAAGGAGTGGCGCCTGGGCGGCGATCCGGCGGCCGAGGAGTGCGACCCGCGGGACGACACTGACGGCAACCAAATCCCGGACGGCGATGATGGCAACTGCGTCGTCACCCTCATCGAGTGCCGCGAGCTCGCCAAACCGATCCTGGCGACCTACATGGAGAAGATCGACATCTACGACGACCAGGTCAACACCGAGTTCTGGCCCGGCCGCTTCTCCTGGGACATTTACACCGCCGTCTCGCGCGACGACGGCACCACCTGGAAACGGATGAACGTTTCCCGCATGGCGGACATGTCGTCCTTCGAGCTGGAGACCGGCGAGCCCTTCCACGGCACCACCGGCTCGCCCTACATGAAGGTCAACGACAACAAGATCCTGGTGGCGTGGCAGAGCAAGTTCTGCAAGAGCGGCAACCCGCGCTACTCCATCAACCTGTGCGACGACCCGGAAACCGATGAGGTCGAGGCGGATGACCCCTTGACCGAAGAAAACGAGTGTGCCGTCTACTGCACCGGCAACCCGGAAAACGACACCGAGGTCTGCGAGCCCGACTACCCGGGCGACGACGCCTACTTTGTCACCGACATCTGGGGGGTGCGCGGCCAGCAGCGGTCCGTGGACTACGACGAGGTGGACGACGTGGCCGACCTGGGCATCGGCGAGATCCCCTATTCCTGCCTCTGGGCGGCCCGGGGTGTGATCGTGACCCAGAAGGACCTCGACGAAGGGACGTTTGCCTCGCTGAACGTGGAAGACGATCCGGAAACCCCGGACATCGACGAGACCGACGGGGTGGTGCTCGGCGACATCGTCTGGTTCAAACCCGAGCGCATCACATCGGGCCGGCGCGACGCCTACTTCGTGATGATGGGGTCGGCCCGGGGGGCCGGATTCGCCATCGCCTGGCAGGAGGACCCCAACGGGCTGCGCCCCGGCAAGGGCAAGGGACCGGGCGAGGGCTGGTCCGGCGCCATCACCAACCACAAAAGCGACATCTGGTACACCCATATATCCTATGACGAATTCAACATCGTGGACGAGGACTTCGAGCCCGGCGGACCGGGCGGCGGGACCGACGCCGATCCCGACGGCGAGGGCTACCTGGACAAACCGGGACTGGGGCGGCCAAAGGCCCTGGTGCCCTTTGCCCTGCCGGTAAGGGTGTCGGACAACGACATGGTCAACACCCACACCCTGAAAGTCGAACCGAGCACGGACTGCCCGACGTTTCCGGACAGCACCGGTGAAAACGATCCGGTCTGCTTTCCAGAAGTCGAGGACGGCAGCTTCGTGCCCATCGACGCCGAGGAGATCGCGGCGGAGTTCTGCGGCCACCCGGACGCCGACCCGGCCACCTGCTGCGACCCCGACAACCACGAGGGCGACCCCAACTGCGAGGACTTGAAGGGGCTCTTCGGCAACGCCACCGGCACCAAGCGCTACGCCTACCTGGCCAGATCGATTGACGAGATCGACAACGCCACAGGCTTGTACGTTGCCGGCGGGGACGGCGTGCCCGACTACCAGTACTACGTCGATAGCGGCGGGACACTGGACCTCTGCGACCTGTCGGGGGAAAACTCCTTCTTTGATGTGATGCCCGGCTCTTCGGAACACGAGCGGTGGTTCGGTTTCACCAACTCCGCCGACGCCGACAAGCTGGTGTGCGTGGCGTCCGACGGGCGGCTGCTTGACGGCGATGTCTTCGCCTCCCGGCCCATGATCCAGCTCCAGCCGTACATGAAACCCGACGGCACCAAAAGCGCCTGGGCGCTGCTGGCCTACGAGGAGTCCAAGGGTATGGGCCACTCCCTGGCGGCCGCGGAGCACGAAGAAGAGGATGTCAACATCATCGGTCTTTCAACCGACGACGACTCGGGCCAGGACAAACCCATCAAACAGGACCTGGGCAAGAACATGCTCTACCACAGCTTCGACTTTGCCCAGCCCGACCTGGTGAACCCGGGCCACATCGTGAACCTGCCGGCGCTCTGCGGCGGGAAGTACCCCACCTGGTGCGACGACCCAAAGACCCTGGACTACGACGAGACTCAAGACCACTTGAACAACCCCACCTGCACCTGCGAGGCGGGACAACCCGTGCCGCTCTACTTCGACTACTGGGTGGAAGGTACGGATCCGGAAACCGATCCGGGCGAGTGGCTGCCGGACGATACAAAGTTCCTCCAGTACCGCACCGAGATCGCCAGGCGGGCGCGCTTCCTCATGCAGTCGCCGGGCAAGATGGGTGAATCCAAGACCCTGGGCGCCATCATCTTCAAGCAGGGCCAGGAGGGCCAGGGCCGGCCGGCGGACGCCTACATCCGGCGGTTCGTGAAATCCGGCACCGGCAATCCCTACAAGTTCGAGAACATCGAGTGCACGAAATACCTCGACGAGACCTTCGACCTGCCATCTTGCCCAACCGACGGCGTAGCTGGCTACAACTGCAACGTCTGGGGCGAGGCATACGGCGACCGGCTGTGCGGCGGTACAATCGAAGCGACAGCGTCTGACGGTACAGAATACACCCGCCGGGACCACATCAACCTGACCAGCGCCGATGTCGACCTGGCGGTGGGGGTCGGACCGGAGGACGACACGCCGGATGACCCCACGGACGACGTTTACAGCAGGAACAAGGTTCTGCTCTGGTCGCAGCACGAGCGCAACCTGGGCGACGAGTCCTACGGCCTGGTCCACGAGGACGGCACCGACTGCGACGTGCTCGGTGAGGAAGGTGAACCGGAGGCCTGCCCGGGCATGTACTCAAACGTCCGGAGCCACCGGGGCTTTATCCGCGGCGACTTCTTCACCGTCGCCTACGCCCTGTCGCCCAACTGGGCGGCGGCGAGAAACGGCAACGACCGGTACAACTTCTACACCCGCCGGTCATTCGACGGCGGCAAGACCTGGACCACGAATCCCGAGGGAGAAGGTGTCTACGTCTGTCCCGAGTTCAGGACGGATCCCAACCTCCCGGACCCGGACCCGGACGGCTCGGGGAACCTGCCGCCCGAGGCCTATGACGAAACCTGCGGAACGTACGTAGTACCCGATCCCGTGCCCGACGACTACCTGCCGCCGGCACCGGTGGGAATCGCCATGACGAATTACCTCGACCTCATGGTTACCACCCCCGACGGCCTTTCCGCCCAGTTCATCGGAGCGGGAGAATTCGAGCCGGCGCGCAACGTCTCCGAGATCAAGAGCAACAAGCACACCTCGGCCGACCCGCGCATGGGCACGACCCCGCCCACCTACCCGCTGGACGGAACCGCGGTCGATGAATATGGTGAGCTGGTAAACCTACGGTTCGTGGAAGACGAGTACGTCAACAACATGTTCTTTGTCGCCTGGGGCACCGCCGACAATTCCAAGTCCACCGGCGGGGACAGCCTCAAGACCGAGGCCTCGCCCCTGGACGTCTACTACACCCGCACCGAGGACTACGGCGACAACTTCGTCAAGTTCCCGTGGGTGATCGGCGGGGAAACCAGCAACCAGGCCGGCGAGACCGTGTGGCGCTACGGAGCCGTGGCCGCGGGCGAACCCGAGGAGCAGGGCGAATGCCAGCTCCGGGCGACCTCCGACGGCTCCAAGGCCTACGTCATCTGGCACTCGCTGATCGCGGCCGAGGAAGACCCGGACGAGATCCCCACCCGCTATTACCCGTGGAAACCCTCGGAATCCTCCGAGAACGACATCTGGTTCCGCCGGCTGATCTTCTGGCCGGTTGTCGAAGAGGAAACCACACCAATTACACCCTAGTGTTTGGGTATAACCTGCCTCAGAAATCGGCGGGGGCAACCTAAAGCCCCCCGCCGGTTTCTCCGGCAGCAACGACAAACGGGCCGCCCTTCGGGGCAGCCCGTTCTTTTTCTGATAACGCGTGTTACATTTCACACAGTTATGTCAATGCAGATGTGTATCCGATAACACCTTCCCGCCTCGGATTCTTTCAACGAGCAATCCTCTTTTCATACATATCCTTTACCACGGAATCCACCTTGTTCTTGAATCCATCGGTAACCACGCTAACGTCGTCCATGTCTATAATCACTTTCGGCGTCAGCAGTATGATCAATTCCGTTTTGTCGAAAGCGTCCCGCTTCTGGCCGAAAAGAAAACCGAACACGGGCATTCTAGCCAAAAAGGGAAGCCCCGAAGAGGCTTTGCCCTTGTTCTCGCGGATGAGGCCTCCCAGTACGATGGTCTGGCCGTGCTGCACCGTCAAATTGGTCTGCACGACGCGTTTGAAAAAGGAAGGGTAATTGGTACTGGCGACGTTGACGTCTTCGGCCTGTTCGCTCACTTCCTGATAGATGTCCATGGTCACCAGCCCCCGTTCGTTGATATGCGGGGTGACAGCAAGCAAGACGCCCGTGTCACGATACTGGACCGTGGTTGTCACAATCGATTCGCCGCCGGAGGGCACAACGGTCTCGGCGCTTACAATGGGGATTTCCTGTGAGACATCAATACGGGCTTCCTGGTTGTCCGAGGCCAGGACATGGGGAGAGGACAATATGTTGACCCTGTTTTGCCGTTCCAGGGCGTTGAGGGTGACCCTGAGGTCGTTTTGAATGCCGATTCCGACGGTCAGGCCGGTATCGCCGGCCGATCTGAGGTTCAACAACCCGGACCCGACATTTGCGCCCGGCACATACTCCCATGTCACGCCCAGCTCGGTGATGAGCGAGTAGTCGATTTCCGCTATGGTGGCTTCGATAAGCACCTGTCTGGGCGGCACGTCGATTGTCTTCAGTATCTTCTTTATCACGCGATAATCAGCGGGAGTCGCCTCGAGAATTAGCGCATTACGGATCTCGTCGGGCGTTATTTTGATGGCGCCTTTCAGCCGGTTGCCCCCGGCTGCTGCTTCCGTGACCACCTCGGCCGCACCCGCCGCCGTCCGGGTCAGTTTTGTCGAAGAAGCCGCCGCCTGTTTTTCCTTGTTTACGACCAGAGGGTTTGTCATTGCCGCTCCCCGCTTTTGGGGAACCACAGAGGACTTCGGGGTTTGTGGTTTTTTACCCCCGGCGGTGGTGACCGCCTCGGTAAATACCTGATTTAGGAGTTGGGCCAAGTTGAGTGCCGTTCCATTTTTTACAAAGTAGACATGAATAGCCGGATCGGTGCTTTCGGTGGCGGCGTCGAGGTTTAACAGCAGCAGCTCTATTTTGTTAAACACCCGCGTATCGGAGCTGAGGGCCAAAAACGCGTTCAACCGCTTGATCGTGATGAATTTGGCACCATCTTTTTTGCCTTCCGAAATGGGCGCAAACACGTTCCTGAGAATCGTTGCCATTTCCTCGGAATCGGCGTTGTCAAGGAAGAAAAACCGGTGGTGCAGCTTTTCCAGGAGCCCGATATCGAAAGCCTCCACCAGCTTTACCGCTTTCATGATGTTGGTTCCCGTATCCACCACCAGGAGTGTATTGGATCCTTTATGCGAAACAATGGTGCCATTGGCGGAAAGAAACGGCTCGAGCAATTTTATCATCTCTGCGGCGGCAATGTATTGAAGGGGTAGGATCTGAATGACGATATCCTCTTTTCGCACATCGGGCCCGCCGGCCATTTCCATCCGCAGACGAATCGGCAGCCGCGAGGCGCTGGCCATGGAGGTAATTCTGTAGAACTCGCCGTCCTTTACCGCGGTGAGGCCGTTTACTTCAAGAATGAGTTGAAAAACGGACAATAGGCTTTCTCTGGAGATTCCCCCGGCCGTTCGAATGGTAACCAGGCCCTGGATTCCGGGATCGATGATGTATTTCATGTCGATTTGATCGGCGATCACGGCGATAACATCGTTTAAATCCGCACTGTCAAAACTGAATGCGATATTGTTTTTCCCCTCTTCCCCGGTTGCCGGTTTCCCGGTTTGCTGTTTATTCAACGTTGCGGGAAGTGCCATTAAACGATAGTCGGTATCCGTGTCCCTACTGTGGGCAGCGTCGGAATCGGTGGAAGCCTGTGACGGTTTGGCCGTCTTTGGTGGCCCGTCCCGGAGGGGCGCGGTGGGGATTTGGGCGGTCGCCGGGTTATTTGAAAGCTTAGCGGACGGTTCGGAAGAAATTGAAGCACCGGCCGGCTTGGCATCGATGGTATCGGTTTGTGTTTCGGGGGTTTCTCTGACGGATGATGCAGGGCCCGGTGCGCTTTCTTGGGTGCCCCCATCCGATTTCTTTATCGAAGGCCATCCTGCGCACGAAAAAAAGGCAAGCACCAAAACAAAAAATAGTGTAGACCGCTTCCAGCCCATCATGTGCATTCCGCTCCTAACAAAGCGTATTCCCTATAGTAATTTCCATGCAAACCCATCAACGAAAATTCGTCCGTTTATTTTTTCCTTTTCTTTTTGGAAGTGGCGGTTCGTCTGGGCAATCTCTTCAGGATGGCCCGCTTTTCCGGATGGTTCCGGTCCGATAATCGAACAGTATACGC
>CAYSUA010000077.1:6718-14579 GCA_964433795.1 uncultured Desulfobacteraceae bacterium
TCTCCTTGCGTTATGATGAGTTCTTCGGGTTTTATTCCGGTGACTTCATAGTTTCCCAGTTTATCACCGATTGTTACCCAGATATGCTGCTCATTTTTGTCTCCCTTTTTTTTGTTAAGATTCGAGACGAGCGCTTTTTTCTCATGCCCTTTTATCACGATGCCGAACAGGGCAAGTTTGTTGCCCGGCGGTTTTGAAGGGGTGTCCGGCGGGGCAGTCTCCGGTTTTTCAAGCAATTTTTCCCTGCGATCGCTGGCGAACAGGTTTTTCTGGGGTATCACCTCATAGGTTTTATAATGCGGGGCGCGCCGGTAATGCGTCCTTTTGGCCGCCTGGGGCCTCAGCGGTTTTCGAACCGGGGGGCCGCCTCTCGGTGTGTTCTCCGCCGACCATACCTTCACGGTCTGGTGGCCGAAGAAAACCGCTGCACCGGCAAGCAGAATGTATATGATCCAATTACGGATTAGAAGAAAAAATCGCATCTTTTTTACGCATCTACTTTCTTTACGAAACCCTCGGCCGTGAAGGTGGTAACTATAATCGGGGGGCCTTTTTGTCTTTTAGCGCCTTTTTTCCGTGCGTATCCTCCGCGTGATTTGATCTCCAATCTGGTGATACGCAGCAGCTTGGTGGAGCGATCCAGTTTATACAGCAACCGGGTGAGCTCCCGTATCGTCGATTGGATGGTCACTTCGACAGGTATGGCCACGGACACTGTTTTCCCGGATGAATCGGGCTGCAATATCCTCACCGTCTTGATCTGCGCACCTGCAGCATCGGCGATATTGCCGATGATCTCCTGGATTTCAGCGGCTGCCAGAGGTGGTGTTTTGCCGGTCAGCAGGGCGGCCTCGGCCCGTTTCAATTTTTTTTTGAGGGTCGAAAGCTGTCTCTCCACCCCCTTTTTTTCAAGCACTTTTTGACGGTACCTGACGAGCTTCCGTTGTTTCAGGTCAAGCGCTTCATGGGTTATCCGCGCGTTTCGGATCAGTGCATAGGAAAAGTATATCAGGGCAAGCAAACCCATCAGGGTTAAACCGGCCCAAATCGTTTTTCTCTCTATTCTTCGCTCAAGTAAGATCAATGGTTCTCACGTCCCTTGGCCGACAAGAAAAAGCGTTGTTTTGAAATACGGGGCCCGGCAACATATGCCACCTATTGTTTGACCGCAACGGAAGATTTCCCTATTCGGTTGAGCTCAAACCCGATCTTGAACACCTCGTTCCCGTCCAAGCCCTTGGTTATGGTCGAAAGAAACCGAACATTGGCAAAAAGGGGATATGCCTCCAACCGGGGAATCAATTGCGTTGAATATTCGGCATAACCCCGGATTTCCACTGTATTCTCCGATATGGAGAGGGTTAGCAGCCAGGCCGTATCCGGCAGGGTTTCAGTGAGCGCCTTTAAAAGCTCAAGCGTTTCTATCCGGTCCTGTTTCAGGCTGTCGAGGTAATCGATCCGTTCATGAAATGCTGTAATTTCCGATTGAACCTTCCCCAGGTCTTTGATTTCGTCTGATAGCTCATCAAGCTCTCTATCGACCCGCATATTGATAAGCCTCTGGTGCATAAAGTGACTTCCGACCCAGGCCATGCCGAATAACAATACCAGCGCAACCAAACCGAAGGTCACGTACCGGCCGATTACGGAAGATTTTTTCCTGAACTGCTCGGGGAGCAGATTTATGTCCACGGTGACGGGCTGGAGGCCTTTTAACGCGAGGCCCATGCCGGCAACCGGGTCGTTCTCTTTGAGCGGGCTTTGACTCAGGTCCAGGAGACTGAACACCATGTTCGGCAGCTTGTTCATTGTCTCGAGCAGGTCCTTTGTAGCGCCCGGACCATGACAATAAACGTTGAGAGCATCCATGGGGTCGGCGATGACAGCCTCTGGGCAATCGAGTTCCCGGAGTATTCGGTTTGATTGGCCCATGAGGTCGTCGTTCGGGTCGATGGTTCGGATAAACTGCAGCCGGTCGTCTTGGATGCAGCCCAGGTGAACCGCGCCGTCGGCGGCATAAGCCAGCGCGTAGGTTTTTTCGGATATGAATTTCGATGCCCATTTGAGTCCGTTGATTCCGGCCGTTGCCGTTGATTCTACACCGCAAATACCGGCGCCCAAATCGTTTCGAATCTCGATAAACAGTGCCAAATCCTTTTTCTTGACGGCGGCCACAAGAATTTTTATCAGCTTTTCATCGCGGTCTTCATCAAGCACGTGATATCGGAAATAGATGCTTTCCGAGTCCAAGGGTATGTATTTCTGCAATTCGTACTCAATCGATTTTTCGAGATTCTCTTTTGCAGCCGACGGCAACCGGATCACTCTCTGGATGACCATCTCGGTCGGCAAACCGATCCAGATGCAGGCGGATTCAATGGAAAACCGGGACAAAAATTCCTTTACCCGCGTACGGATCGTTTCCCGGTATTCATCATCCCGGAATGCGGCCCCGATGTTATAACCCGCATGCGCATAAATCTTTGTGCTGAACGGCGTTGCCTTGGCATACGCAATGGTCAGGCGATTGTTTGAAATTTCAACACCGACACTTTCTTTGGAAATCATAGTCCGACCTTGCTAATCGAGCTTCGATATCGTCTTTGCGAGGATATACCGTTTTATTTTCAGTAGTATTGATCCATCCAGCGAACGATTTTGTACCCTCCGGTCAACCGTGCATCGATCTTCACCATAGCCTGGATGGCCTGTCTTGCCGAACTGCCGGAAACCCGGCCGTCGGCACGAATCGTGTAGAAGGGTGAAAGAGACAACGTAATATACGGGGACACTGCCAAGTAGGTGAAGTCGCCGAGCAGCCCGAGGATTTCTTCGGTGGATGTGACATCCTTGTCTGCTCGATAGTCCATAATATTTTGAACCTGAAGTGATGTGATCTGCGGCAACGCTTCCAAGAGCCGTCGCGGTGCGGCATTGATATTGATCCGACCGGAAGTTGCCGCCGCCGCGCCCGATGATGAACGCCGCTTTCCGGATCGGCCTGTTTTGCTTCCGGGAGTTATGGTGACGATCGGTTTCAGGTGTTTATAAAACAGTTTCGCGGTCATTCCCCGAACGAGCATCAACTCTTCAATCGAGTCGAAAGCCGCGTTTTTACAGGCATATGGATCGGCCAGGGACTGATAGTAATCGCTTTCTGCGCCGTTGAGCCGATGAAGGTCATCATTGTCACGCCAATCGAGTATTGAATCGACGATGACGTCTTTTTCATGGTCGCGAATGTAGAGTGTATTCACCATAAGCGTTAATAATTTAACATTTGCCGCGTTCAGATCAATCAAACCGGCCGCATTGTCGATATGGGCAGTGAATTCACCGGCGCCGATTTTCTTTGCCGGAATCGGAAAATTAACACGCCAGATACTGCTCTCTGCAATTTCATTCGGCCCTTCCAGATCTTTTAATCCGGTGGTGTTTTTGATTATCTCGACCACCGAACGCATCAGGCCCGCGTGAGCAATGTAATACGCCTGGGTTGCTTCCTTAAAATTACGGGAGATATTTATTTCCGTTCGCATGGAATATGAGAATTCACCGACGATGGCCGTCAAAAGCACCAGTATCCATAGCACGGAGATAAGGGCGATTCCCCTCTCGCTTCTCAGGATCCGGGTAGCCGCTTTCCGGGATGCTGCCGCCGCATACCCATGCATGCAGAAACCTGACATTTGTTTACCTTCAGGCGGATTCATTTGATGTCACCTTCAGAACCGTCGCCCGTGTGAATACGAGCAATGACCTGGACGATATACCTGTCTTCATAGGTAATTCGCACAGCCCGGGGCAAGTCCGTTAATTCCCGGAAATGCCATGAAGATGTCCAATTCAGGTCGAACCCGTTTTCTGCGTCGTCTAAATACGCAAAGCGCAAACCTTCAATATCTCCGACTAACACGAGACCATCCGTGTCGTGAATCGGCTGCGTTTCTGAAAAAAAGTCTTCCACCGTTATTATTTTTTCAAACAGCAGCAAACGCGTTTTTCCGTTAGGCTCGGTCTCTATGGCGTACTTTACATGGACCGGTCCAAATAGGGTGTTTGCCGCCAGCGGCAGCCGAGATGTAAATTCCATCGTACGGTTATCACCTGAAAATGTGACAAGGGGCCGTCCCTTTTGCGTGCTCATCAGCACCGAAGCGGAAGCCAACTGACGGGTGAGCCGATCCAGGATCGTGCGTGAGCGCTGCGGGGCGGCCAATATTTTATCTCCTGTTTCCCACGCACGGGCGCTTATTCGCAGCGCCCCGAAGGTAACCACGATGATGATGCTCAAAATCGAAAGCGACAGCAACAATTCAATGAGCGTAAAACCCACTTGCCGATCGCGAGCGCCCATTTTTCCTCTTTTATCGACGGGTCAAATAGTTGACAATTCGGCGAGGGTCAGCGTACTGATATCCAGATGCTTCGTGATTCGACCCAGCTGCCAGCTGATCCTCACATCTATCGTAAAGATGGCCCTGCCTGCCGGAATCAATCGGCTGTCGTAATCTACCTGTTCGATCCGATACCGCCACCGGTATCCATCCCCAAAGTCACCTTCCTGGATATCTACCGACAGCGTTTCATGCAGCAGGAGCTCGTCCATTTTCTCTCTGGCGTGCCATACGGCACGGGTGTACGCTTCGGAAATATGACCCGCATTCAAGGCCTCTGAAAACCGCTGGAAGATGATAACCAGCGCAATTGAAAGTATCATCATGGCCACCAGGGTTTCCATGAGTGTAAACCCATCCTGCCTGGGTGCACGGATTTTTGCATTGGGCTCACCCCGCTCACGATTGGTGCTTAAGCAGGGTCTTCGAAATTCCATGGCTTTACTCACAGCCTGTCAATTTCAACCATGCCCGTAATCGGGTCGATGGTAACCGCAAATTGTCTCCGGCGTAAATTCTCCAGCACGATTCTGCCACCCGTGCTGTCGCCCCGCGGGAAAAAGAGAACCGGAAAAAGCTCGGTATCTTCAGCGTTGCCACTGTTGTTGAGCACGCGAAATTCAATCCCATCCGGAAATTCATAGACCTTTTCCAAGCCGGATGAATTCAGAGTTTCCCTCAAGTCATTCAATTCCGCAGAATCCATCGGTCTTTCCACGGGTTCCACAGCCAGAAAATTTTGGGCGCTGTCGAAAACAGCCATATACGGTGTCGATTCGTAAACGGCTTTGCTGCGAGCATATCGCAGCGATGCCGCAACGGCCCTTGCGGTGGATTTCAACTGCACGCCGGGTAATGTGGCCGCCATTCGCGGCATTACCAGAGCGGAAATGAGCCCGACGATCAAGATTACCACCATCAACTCGAACAGCGTAAACCCCCCAATACCGCCAAGGCTGCTTCGATGATCGCGATACACGCTTATTTTCCGATATTTTTCCAACTGGCGATATCCATATTCATGTCTTCGCCGCCCAAATTTCCGTCGGCCCCGTAGGACATGATCGCAAAATCTCCGTGTTCGCTGGGGGATTCATACACATAAGGGTTGCCCCAGGGGTCCATTGGCAGTTCTTTGCGCAGATACGGACCATCCCAGTTGTCTATGTCGTCCGGTTTTTCGCGGAGCGCTTCAAGCCCCTGTTCGGAGGTTGGATAACGGCCGACATCCAACCGGTACGTATCCATTGCGGATTCCAGCAGCGCAATTTGTCCTTTCGCCCCCCGCTGTTTGGCCTTTTTTTCCTGACCGAAAAACCGGGGTGCAACAAATGCCGCCAAGAGGCTGATGATGACCATCACAACGAGCAATTCAATCAATGTAAACCCTGCCATCTGCCTTGCATGTTTTTCCATTTATCCCATCCTTTAAAACGGCATGTCGTTCATACTGAAAACCGCCATCAACATGGAGATCACGATAAACCCCACAATTATCCCCATGGCAAGAATCACGATCGGTTCCATCAAGCTCATCCCCCTTCTTACAGAATTCCTCACTTTCTTTTCATAAATATCCCCGATTTTGAACAACATTTCATCCAGCCGACCGGTCTCCTCGCCAACGGTGATCATCTGCGTGGCCAATGGCGGGAACATGTCGCTGTCCACGAGCGGTTTCGAAAGGGCATCCCCTTTCCGAACCCTCTCCCGGATAATCTCGAGAGATTCAGCGATTAACCGATTGCGAACAACCCCCTGGACCAGAGTCAGGGAGCCGAGGATGGGCACACCGCTTTTGATCAGGGTACCCAGTGTTCTTGCAAATCTTGCCGTTTCCAGCTCTTGTATGAACGTGCCAGTAACCGGAAGCTTGGTGAAAAAGGAATCGATTCGATACCGACCCGACGATGTCATCGCAAAACGCCGGCATAAAAAGACGGCTGCCGCAAAAAAAGACAGAATGAATATAAAGTACTTTCGAAAAAACCCCGCGGTACCGAGCAGCAATTGTGTGGAGAGGGGAATGGCTTGGCCCAAATCCGAAAAAACAACGGCAAATTTTGGGATGACATACGTCAGCAGGATGAGCATGGAGATACCGCCGACAAAGAGAAGAAACAGGGGATAAATCATGGCTGAAACCATGTAGTCCTTTAACTCTCTGATATCTCTTAAATAGATGCTCATTCGCTCAAGAATCAGATCCAGAACGCCACCGGTTTCGCCGGCCTTTATCATGTTTACATAAAATTGCGAAAATTCCTTTGGATGATTGGCCAGTGCGTCCGATAGATAACTGCCTTCCTTAACGGACTGCAGAACGTCGCTTAATATTGATCGTATCACCTGTTTGCCGAATTCATCCCTTAAAATTTCCAGGGATCGGTCCAAGGTGAGTCCGGCATTCAGCAGCGTGGACAGGTCTTCGGTGAATCGCAGGATATCCTTGTCGGAAATCTTCTTCAGAATCCGGGACCCCCCCCTTTCCCAGTTAAACGGGAGGTGAGAAGACGCCTTGCCGGCCGAGATAATTCTGATGGGGAAATAGCCCTGAGCCTGCAAAGATGAGACCATTGCTTTCTCATCGGAGGCATCCTGGGAGCCTGTTACTATCTTACCGTTTTGGTCCGTGGCCTTGTAGCTGAATAAAGTCATTTTACTCGGCAATCGTGACGCGAATAATTTCAGATACGGTGGTAATGCCGTTACGCACCTTTTGCCATCCGTCTCTTCGCAGGGTCGAACACCCCTTTTCCAGGGCCAGGGCTCTTATTTTATCAGTGCTCACCTGTTCATTGATCACATGACGAAAATCGTCATCGATTGCGATAAATTCGAAAATACCGGTTCTCCCCCGGAACCCGGTGAATCGACAGGTATCACACCCTCGGCCTTCATAAAACCGAACGCTCCGGGTTTCATTGGGTTCGAGCTGCAACGAATCCGTCAGCCGGGTGTCCGGTTTAATTTCCTCCTTACAGTTCGGGCAAATCACACGGACGAGCCTCTGGGCCAAGATCCCCAACAGCGTTGAACTCACCAGAAAATTTTCGACACCCATGTCCAGAAGACGGGAAATTGCACCCGGGGCATCGTTGGTATGCAGCGTGCTGAATAGAAGGTGGCCCGTGAGAGCCGATTGTATTGCGGTATCGGCGGTTTCCCGGTCGCGGATTTCTCCGACCAGTATGATATCCGGATCTTGGCGCACGATGGATCGTAAACCGGCTGCGAAGGTGAGGTTGATTTTTGGATTGACCTGAATTTGATTGATTCCCCGCAGTTGGTATTCAACCGGGTCTTCAAGGGTGATGATTTTGTTTTCCTTTGAATTCAGAAGGGACAAGGTCGCATAGAGGGTGGAGGTCTTGCCGCTTCCTGTGGGGCCGGTGACCAGGATCATGCCGTAGGGTTGCGATGCAATCCGAAGGTACTGTTCCAGAATATCTTTGGGAAATCCG
>CAYSUA010000078.1:0-14520 GCA_964433795.1 uncultured Desulfobacteraceae bacterium
CTTGATGAATTCGACTTTTTACGAATTCATCAATCTTCAATAGAAAATATTCAATCGTTGAAATAAAGAAATTATCACAGTTTGGATTTCTCGCCACAAATATGGAACTAAGCATAGTGAAAGGTTAGATTATGGATCCACATGTTGCCGATATCCTCATGGAAGCCCTGCCGTATATTCGTCAATTCTATGGGACCACCATTGTCATTAAGTACGGCGGGCACGCCATGGTGGATGAACAGCTAAAGGAGGATTTTGCCCGGGATGTCACCCTGCTTAAATTCATCGGTTTGAATCCGGTGGTGGTCCATGGCGGCGGTCCGCAAATCAATACGGTTCTGGATCGTATGGGAATTAAACCCACATTTGTTCGGGGGATGCGATTGACGGATGCGGAAACCATGGATGTCGTTGAAATGGTGCTGGGCGGTAAAATTAATAAAGCCATCGTTTCCCAGATCACACAGCAGGGGGGAAAGGCCGTGGGCTTGAGCGGTAAGGACGGCGGGCTCATACTGGCCAAAAAGCTTAAAATTGTGCATCAGGAAGATGAGGACAAACCGCCTGAAATTATCGATCCCGGGCTGGTGGGGGAAGTGACCCGGGTCAATCCGGATATCATCAATACCTTAACAGAGCAGGGATTTATTCCCATCATCGCACCGGTTGGGTCCGGAGATGCCGGTGAAACGTACAATATCAATGCCGATCTGGTCGCCAGCAGGGTTGCCATGGCGCTTTCCGCCAACAAGTTGATTTTTCTAACCGATGTCGACGGGGTATTGGATTCATCCGGAACTCTGATTGGAACCATCCGAACTGAAAATATTCCCCGGTTGATAACCGATAAGACCATATCCGGCGGAATGATCCCCAAGATTGAGTGCGCCTCGGAAGCATTGAAAGCCGGTCTTGAAAAAGTGCACATCATTAACGGTAAGCTGAGGCATGCCTTGCTTTTAGAGTTGTTTACCGATAAGGGAATAGGAACGGAAGTGCTGGCATAGGTTGTTTACGGGAGAAATAGAAAGGAAGGAGAATACGATTGTCTCAGAATATTAAAAAAGTTGTTCTGGCATATTCAGGCGGACTCGATACTTCCGTTATTCTAAAATGGCTTATGGAGACCTACCAATGCGAAGTCATCGCTTTTTCAGCCGACATCGGCCAGGAGGAAGAACTGGATACCGTCGAAGAGAAAGCCATTAATACCGGAGCTTCAAAAGTATATATCGACGATCTCAAAGAGACGTTTGTCAAAGATTATGTGTTCCCGGCGTACCGGGCCAATGCCATATACGAAGGGCAATATCTTCTGGGCACCTCTCTTGCCCGCCCCTTGATCGCCAAGCGGCAGATCGAGATTGCCCAATCCGAGGGGGCCGATGCGGTCAGTCACGGGGCCACAGGCAAGGGGAACGATCAGGTCCGTTTTGAACTCACCTATCTCGCATTAGATCCGCAGATTCGAATCATCGCCCCTTGGCGGGAATGGGATCTCAATTCCCGGACAGTGCTGATGGAGTTTGCGCAGAAACACGGCATACCCGTGCCCACCACCCAAAAGAAGCCGTACAGCACCGATCGGAATCTGTTACACATCAGTTATGAGGGGGGGATTCTTGAAGATCCGTGGAATGAGCCGGAAGCGGACATTTATACGTTGACGGTGTCTCCCATGGATGCGCCGGATGAGCCTCAACGGATCGAGATCTCCTTTGAAGGAGGGGACCCGGTTGCCGTAAATGGCGAGACCCTGTCTCCTGCTGCTCTGTTGAAAGAATTGAACCGTATCGGCGGACGTCACGGCATCGGCAGGGCGGATATTGTGGAAAACCGGTTCGTGGGCATGAAATCTCGGGGTATATACGAAACACCCGGCGGAACCATCCTTCATATTGCCCATCGGGCAATGGAATCCATCACCATGGACCGGGAGGTCATGCATCTCAGGGATTCTCTCATGCCAAAATACGCCGAACTGGTCTATTACGGGTTCTGGTTTTCCCCGGAGATGAAGGTCCTCCAACAGATGATCGATGAAACCCAGAAGAATGTTAGCGGTATTGTGAAACTCGATCTCTACAAGGGAAATTGTCAAGTGGCAGGACGTAAATCAGACAAATCCTTGTATCGGGAAGATTTTGCAACCTTTGAGGACGACACGGTATACAGCCAGAAAGATGCCGAAGGATTTATCCGGCTAAACGCCCTTAGGTTAAGAATACAAAAAATGCTGGAGCTTTAAAGATCACGGAGATTTGTTAACAAAATGTCTGAAAAACTCTGGGACGGCCGGTTTTCGGAAGAAACCGACAAACTCGTGGAAGCGTTCACCTCGTCCATCGAAGTAGACAGGCGGTTGTATGCGTATGATATCGAGGGCAGCATCGCCCATTGTAAAATGCTTGCCAAAACCGCCATTATACCGGAAGCGGACGCTCAAATCCTGATTTCGGGTTTGCTTAAAATCAAAGCGGATATCGAAAAGGGTGATTTCAGCTACAACGACAGTCTCGAAGATATTCATATGCACATCGAAAGCCGTCTCGCGAGTGATGTGGGAAAAGCTGCCCGAAAACTCCATACCGCAAGAAGCCGAAACGACCAGGTCGCTCTGGATGTCAGAATGTATTTGCGGAAAGAAATCGAAAATGTCATCCGGTTCCTGATAGGGCTTCGGCATGCGATTGTGGAACTGGCCGAATCTCAGATCCATGTGATTATGCCCGGCTACACGCATTTGCAGCGGGCGCAGCCGGTATTGTTGTCTCATCATCTGATGGCCTATTATGAAATGCTGAAGCGGGATACGGAAAGATTCAGAGACGGCCTCAAACGAACCGATGTAATGCCGCTGGGCAGTGCTGCACTGGCCGGAACCACCTATCCCATTGACCGGGGGTATACTGCCGAATTATTAAATTTTCCGAAAGTATCCGCCAACAGTATCGATTCGGTTTCGGATCGCGATTTTATCATTGAATTTTTATCGGCATCCTGCATTTGCATGGTCCATCTCAGTCGAATGGCTGAAGAATTGATTTTGTGGTCTTCCGCTGAGTTCGGTTTCATAGAGTTTCCGGATGCATTTGCCACCGGCAGCAGCATCATGCCCCAGAAGAAAAACCCGGATGTGGCGGAATTGATTCGCGGAAAATCAGGCCAGGTTTTCGGCAATCTGATATCGCTTCTGACCATGATGAAATCGCTGCCCCTGGCGTATAACAGGGATATGCAGGAAGATAAGAAACCGCTGTTTGAAACAGTAGACACCGTAAAGGCTTGTCTTCGGATCTACATCAATCTCCTTCCGAAACTCGGAATCAAGATTGAGACCCTTAGACGGGCCAGCAACAGCGGATATCTGAATGCAACCGATCTTGCGGATTACCTCGTTTCCAAGGGGATGAGCTTCCGTGAGGCTCACGGATGTGTGGGACGTGCCGTTTCCCATGCCATTGCCGAAAACAAAGAATTACATGAACTGGACCTGGATGTGTTGAAGACGTTTTCGGAATGCATCGAAGGTGACGTATTTTCGATCTTGACACCCGAAGAGATGGTGAATCGAAGGCTATCAGCCGGCGGGACAGCCACAAGCCTGGTACGGGATGCCATTAAAACAGCAGAGACTGAATTGATTAAGGAATCTGGTAATCTGAAGCCGTAACCATTTGAAAGGTTTTTACAGGAAGATTATGAATCGATCTTATTTCTCAGGGTTTTCTCGTCGTCATAAGATTGGAGCAGTTATTTTCAGCCTGACATTGATTTTCTTTTTTGCATCGTGCGGAAAGAAAGGGTCGCCCATGCCTCCCCGGGAGTTGCCGCCTCCGGCGGTCGGGGATTTGGCCATGGAACTGTCGGACGATTTCCTAACCCTGACCTGGACCGTTCCGAAGGGGAAGAAAAGGGTTGTGTCCGGTTTTGCGGGTTTTTTAGTCTATCGATCAAAAAAAGCAATATCTGAGAAAGAATGCAAAGGTTGCCCCATACTATTTGCGAGAGTTGCCGATATCCCCATCGAAGGTGAAGCGCCTGGTGATTCCATGACGTTTTCGGAAACTCTGGAAGAAGGCTTCCGGTATATTTATAAAGTCACGATATACACCAAAGCCGGTCTTCTCAGCAATAATTCCAACTTGGTTGAGTTTACCTATTGATGCAATGTCGCAATGATTTCCATTTCAATCATCAGCATCCTCATGGGGCACTCGTTTCGGTGGGTTCCAACATGGGGGATAAGCTTTTAAACTGCCGAAAGGGAATTGATGCCTTAACCGGTACCGGAAATTGTGAGCTTATTAAACGTTCACGGTTTTATCAAACCGAGCCGGTTGACTTCAAGGACCAATCGTGGTTTGTAAACGGCGTTTTCCAAATCCGGACCGATCTGAGCCCGTGGAAACTATTTGAAGAAATCAAGCGGATTGAGAGAGTTGCCGGCCGAAAATCTCAAACCATCCGATATGGCCCCCGGGTTTTAGATTTAGATATTTTGCTCTACGATGACCAGGTCATTGAAACAGAAGCGTTGACTATCCCTCACCCCAGGATGCATAAAAGGCGCTTTGTGTTGAAGCCCGTTTGTGATATAGATCCAAATATCAATCATCCTGTGTGTAAGAGAACGATGGAACAATTACTAGAGGACCTAGATAAGACATCCCAGGAAGTGATACTTATCTCATGAGACTTTTAATTTTAGGGATACTCATATATATCTGCTACCGGTCACTAAAATCCTGGCTCGGCCCCCGCTCGGCGATAAGACAACCCGAAATGGAAGGCGCTGTTGATAAAGTAGACGATGTCATGGTCAAAGACCCAGTGTGTGAAGTCTATTTTCCGAAGCGGAATGGTTTCCGATTTAAGCTGGGCGGTAAAGAATTATATTTTTGCAGTAAAGAATGTCGTGATAAATTTGTTGCCGCAAAATCGAGCTAATGGAGCTCAGTATATTTAAGCGCCGAAGTTGAAGTTGAAATAGACCAAATTACACTGCTTAAACAACATGCTTTCAAGACGTAAGATTAAAGAAGAATTAAGCCACCCCAACAGCTTAACCCTCTATCGCATTCTTGTGATACCGGTCATGGTGATCCTGCTCTTTTTTCCGAATCGAATTTGTACCTTCCTTTCTGCTGTTATTTTCAGCACAGGCGCCATCACTGACTGGTTGGACGGCTTTTATGCAAGAAGAAGAGGATTGGTTTCCAATTTTGGTAAAATCATGGATCCCATTGCAGACAAGCTGCTGGTTTCTTCCGCATGTATCATGCTGGTATCCCATGGCTGGGTTGCCGGCTGGATCGTTTGTATTATTATTGCCCGCGAAATCGCGGTAACCGGCTTGCGCAATATTCTTATCGAAAAGGGTGAAGACGTTTCCGCCTCACCCCTTGGTAAATATAAAACCGGCTTTCAGATCTGCGCCATCATTCCTTTATTGATACATTACCCCTATTTTGGAATCGATATTCATGCCATCGGATCCGCCCTTCTCTGGGGAGCGCTTTTCTTTACCGTATGGTCCGGTGCGGATTATTTCATACGGTTTAGAAAGCATTTAACATCTTGATCCGGGCAAGCTCATTTACTATTGACAGAAGACCCGAGAATCGATAAAAATATCCCCTATCTGAGCGGGAATAACTCAGTGGTAGAGTGCGACCTTGCCAAGGTCGAAGTCGCGGGTTCAAATCCCGTTTCCCGCTCCATTTTTTTTGGCGGCATAGCCAAGTGGTAAGGCAGCGGTCTGCAAAACCGTTATTCCCCAGTTCAAATCTGGGTGCCGCCTCCATTTTAAATTAAAGGGTTTGTAACAATTTCGATATGTTGTGAACCTTTTCTTGTTTTATTACTTGAACTTCACTTAAGGTTCAAAATATCACTAAAAATACGCATTTCACCTCACAACATGTCACAAATCATGTCACAACAGCACATTATCCAAAACAATACCCTATTTATGAAAGAATTCAGAATCCTGAAAGACAAGTGATTATTAATCGCATTGACAATGAATATACAAAGATTGTATATTAGTTAGTCAGCAGGGTAACACTATGGGCAACGTAACTGTGAACATATCTTTTCAGAACAGCCTGTTAGCTGAAATTGATGCAGAAGCAAAGCGGGAGTCACGTACACGATCGGAATTGTTGCGCGAAGCAGCCCGGATTTACGTTCGCCGTCAAAGACTATGGGACCGTGTTTTCGCACTCGGCGATGCGGTAACGAATCGCGAGAAGCTGACCGAACAAGATGTGACGGAAGAAATCCGGAATGCCCGCAAGCGTAAACAGACACCATCGTGAATGTCGTCTGTGATACGAATATATTGATTTCCGGCATTCTTTTCGGAGGGCATGCGCGGCAAATCCTGCGTCTTGCATCACAGGGTGTTGTTGCCAACTTCATCTCATCCGAAATCCTCCATGAGCTTGAAGAGGTTTTGATTCGCCCTAAATTCGGACTCCAATTCGAACAAGTACTCAGCCTTATATCGCTTATCAGGGACTCTTTCGAGTTGGTTGTCCCGTCCCGCAGTGTCAATAAAATCCTAAACGACCCCGATGATAATCGCATTCTAGAGGCAGCCTTTGAGGCTAATGCTTCATTTATTATTTCAGGCGATAGGCATCTTTTGAATTTGATGGAATGGGAAGGAATCCGTGTGGTAACACCGGCCGCATTCATGAAGGATATAATCGGCCGGTAGAGGACAAATAACGGAGAACGCGAAGATGAAAAAGGTGCTGGAAGGCATTCGTGTATTAGATCTGACTCAATATCTGTCCGGGCCTCAGGTGACCTTGTTGTTAGCCGGTTTAGGGGCGGAGGTTATCCGAATCGACAACCCGGCTGCAAGGGATCCGGTGGCAGCAAGCCCCCCATTTGTGGGGCCGGAAGGCGTGTCCATGCAGCGCCGGACGGATAAAGACATCGGAATATTTTACCTGAAACGCGCCCGCAACAAAAAGGCGATTACCCTCAACCTGAAATCCCGGAGAGGCAAAGATCTTTTTTATGAGCTGATCGAGAAAACGGATATCCTTGTCGAAAATTTTTCAGTGGGTGTCACCGACCGTCTGGGCATCGACTATGGGTCTCTGAGCAAGATGAATCGTTCTCTCATTTATTGTTCGGTGACCGGCTACGGCTCCACCGGACCGGACGCAAGGTTAAAGGGATATGATGCCGTGGCCCAGGCGGCTTCAGGACTGATGAATCTCACCGGATTTCCGGACAATCCCCCGGTAAAGGCGGGCTCGGCTCTGGCCGACAGCATCGGCGGTGTTTTTGGTTTCGGAGGCATCATGGCCGCCCTATACCACCGGGAGCGAAGCGGTCAGGGACAGCACGTCGACATTTCAATGGTAGATTGTCTGTTTTCACTGGTCTTTGATGAGCCACTTGACTGCTATGAGCAATTGGGTCTCCCGCCGCGCATGGGGAACCGCATCATGCGACTCTCACCGTTCAATTCGTACCTGACGGAAGACGGCTGGATTATTATCGCCACCGGCACAACCGCGCAATGGCATACCCTGCTCAGGGCTATCGAGCGGGAGGATCTCATCGGAGATGACCACTATGGAGAGATGCCCGATCGCCTGCTTCACAACGATGAGGTCGATGCCCTTATCACCGAATGGACGGAAAAGCGCAAAACAGAAGAGGCCGTCGATTACCTCCGGAAGGCCGATGTCATCTGCGGGCCCGTGCGGACCATCGAAGATATCAAGGCATCCCGACAGATGCAGGCTCGCGGGATGCTGCCGCCGCTGCAGCATCCTCTAATAGGGGATATACCGGGGTTGCACGCGCATGGATTCCCCATACATTTTTCCGAAACACCCGGAGGTTACGACCATCCCGCCCCGCTCTCCGGGCAGCATAATGAAGAGATCTACTGCGGTCTGCTGGGACTTTCCCCGGAGGAATTGGCCGATCTTGAAAATGAAAGCGTCATCTGACGATTCCGCACCGTTTGCTTGAAAAAAACGAGACATGCTGAACAGGAGCCACCATGACCGAGACGAAGCGAGTTCTTGAAACCGGCATCGAGATAAGGCCCAAATATACCCAGGAAGATATTAAGGCCCTGGATGCTGAAAAAGATATCGGAAGCCCCGGAGAATACCCTTATACAAGAGGTATCCATAAAACCATGTTCAGGGACCGGTTATGGTCCATGAGGCAATACTCCGGGTTCGGGACGCCGAAGGATTCCAATCAAAGGTATAAATATCTGCTCGACCAAGGCCAAACCGGTTTAAGCGTGGCATTGGATCTTCCCACACAAATGGGCTTGGACCCGGATGATACCATGTCTCTGGGAGAGGTGGGTCGGGTGGGGGTGTCCATCAGTACACTTAACGATATGGAAACCCTTTTTGAGGGTCTACCCCTTGACAGCATTACCACCTCGTTCACAATCAACGCGACTGCAGCGATGCTGCTTGCAATGTATCTCTGTGTAGCTGAGAAGCAGGGGGTTCCGTTTGAGAAGATCGGGGGGACCATTCAGAATGATATATTAAAAGAATACGTGGCAAGAGGGGCTTGGATCTATCCGCCCGACTTTTCGCTGCGCTTAATCGTCGACACCATAGAATACTGTACGAAGCACGTACCGCGGTTCAATCCCATCAGCATTGCAGGAGCCCATTTTAAAGATGCAGGCTGTACCTGCGTTCAGGAAGCTGCGTTCACGCTGGTAGACGCAATCGAATATATCGAAGCGGTTTTGGATCGCGGCCTGAAAATCGATGAATTTGCTCCGAGATTGAGTTTTTACTTCTATACCCACAGCAACTTTTTTGAAGAAATCGCTAAATATAGGGCGATGAGAAAACTTTGGGCAAATTATCTGCGGGAAAGATTCAAGGCCCAAAATCCCCGATCTTGGTTATTTCGCTTCGGAGTGGTTTGCGGCGGCAGTACCCTGATGCCCCAGCAACCCGAGGTAAATACCATCAGGATTGCGTATCAGGCGCTTGCCAGTGTTTTGGGCGGCGTGCAATCCATGTTCACCTGCGCATGGGATGAACCCTTTTCGATACCTACAGAAGAAAATGCCAGACTAGCGCTTCGAACCCAGCAGGTGCTGGGATTTGAAACCGGCGTCGTGGACACGCCTGACCCGCTTGGCGGTTCCTATTTTGTTGAATCTCTCACAAAGGAGATGGAAGAGAAGATTAGTGCACTTATAACAAAAATAGAATCGAGAGGCGGTATGGTTAAGTCCATCAAAGAGGGGTTTATCCAGAGGCTGATTATGGAAGAGGCTCAAAAGAAAGAAAAGCGGATAAGCTCGGGTGAGGCGGTGGTGGTGGGAGTCAATCGATTCACCATTGATGAGGAAGAAAGAGAATTAATGCTGCATGAATACAATGAGAATGTGGCAAAAGAACAGATCGAATCGTTGAACGAGGTCCGCAATATGCGAGACAACGGTAAAGTGGGAAAACATCTCGAGCAACTGAGAACTGTTGCAAAAAGTGATGAAAACTTAATGCCTTACTTGATCGAGGCTTTTAGAGATTACGTCAGCTTGGGCGAGGTCTGCCGGGTATTCAAAGAAGAATTCGGAACCTTTCAGCAGCCGACGATTATTTAATGTTTGATAGACACGAGGTGAAAGATGACAGGGGAAAGGAAAAAAAGAATCCTGATTGCGAGTCCCGGGTTGGATGGACATGACAGAGGGGCAAAAGTGGTGGCCTACGCACTGAAAGATGCCGGGATGGAGGTCATCTATTTGGGGATCCATCGTACAACCGAAGAAATAGTCATCGCTGCGTTGGAAGAAGATGTAGACTTTGTGGGATTGAGCATGTTGTCAGGGGCGCATCTGATATTAACGGAGCAAATCCTGAAAAGGATGGAAAAATACCAGATTGGCGACATCCCATTGGTTGTCGGGGGTACGATTCCCAAAAAAGACGCGAAGAGATTGAAAGAACTGGGAGTCGCCTTTGTTTTCCCAACCCAGACCCCATTAGATAAAATTATCTCGGAACTGAAAGAATATAATTAGACATCTCGAAAATTCTACAACCTATTCCAATTGTGAGCGAAGCGACCTAAGTTCAGTTCAGGAGGAACCGGCGAAATGACACAATCCTTTAAGAATATAAAAGTTGAAATAGACAGGAAAGTTTGCACCGTTACCATTAATCGACCGGAGCGAAAGAACGCCATGGATGTCGATACATTTATGGAACTGAGCGATCTGGTTGATCAGATCGAAAATAATGATGAGATCCTGGCACTCATATTAACAGGGAATGGAGATGAATCATTTAGTTCGGGAGGAGATTTAAAATACTTAAAAACGCTCGATACGCTTCATAAAGGACGGGAGATGTCCTCTGTTTGCGGAAACGTGCTTGATCGTATCGAGGGGCTTGACATTCCGGTCATTGCGGCAATCAATGGATATGCATTTGGGGGCGGATGCGAATTCGCACTGGCATGCGATTACAGAATCGCTTCCAAAGAGGCAACGTTCGGATTTCGTCAGATCACTATGGGGATCATGACATCATGGGGCGGTGGAAAACGGCTGGTTCGAACCGTCGGGAAGTCGAAGGCGCTTATGCTGCTGTTGACCGGAGACATCATTTCGGCAAAAGAGGCTCTTGATTTGGGTTTTGTCGATCTGGTCGTCGAAAAGAATGAGGTATTGCCTTTCGCAAAGGAATTGGCCGGAAGGATTGTTAAAAATGCGCCGTTGTCCATTCGCTTCATCAAAAAGTTCATAAATTCCTGTGTCGATATGTCGGGCAGAGACGCGAATCTATTGGAAACGGAGTTGTTTTCGATTCTTTGGGGTTCTGAAGATCATAATGAAGCGGTGGCGGCATTTTTCGCTAAAAGAGAAGCTCAATACAAAGGTAAGTAATTTAACATCTCGGAAATTCTACAACTTGTTATCCTGCATCAAGATGATCCGCTAGCACAATTATTCCTAAAAGTTCAAATTTTCATACACCGCGATGAGAAAAAATTGACACTTTTTGGAGATTTAGGCCGACTCTATAACCTATTGGTAATTCACGAAAAGACCGAAACGCCTTTCCCGCAATGGATTTCACAGGATGCAGAACGTAGACATATCAACTGGCACAGAAGTTGCAAAGTATTTAATCAAGAATTTCCAGGATTTGGAGATGGTGCGGATGCGAAAATTTATTATTAGCCTGATACTACTGAGCGCAATTGCGGTAAATACCGGATGTGTTGCAATTTTCGCTGCAGGAGTCGTGACCGGAGCGGGACAATATATCAAATATTCCATGGATTCCGTCGCCTCCCGTACCTTCATGGGTGATCTTAAGTATGTGACCTCAGCCTCCATTGACGCTTTGAAGGAGATGAAAATACAGATTGGCACTGTGGAGCGGTACGAGGAAGGTATGCGAATATTTGCAGACACCAAGAATTTACGCGTCCGGGTTTCACTCGATCCCATCAGTGACAATACAACCAAAGTGTCCATCGATGTATCCAAATATAAGGTGCTGAAAGACAAAGCGACAGCCAGTGCAATTATTTCACAAATCAACATTTTTTTGACGGCAGCAGAAAGAAACCTTGCGAAAAGAGATATTTGATTCAATGCGTTATTTTGAAATGAATGGAATGGTTAAGGATTCGGCGGTGTTTCCCATCGATTCCATTAGAGGGGATAGCCCATGGCCGAGATGTTAAGCACAGCGTATGATAGGCATCAATCCTCTGGACCTGATATGGAGCGGCAACAATTTCATAGTGTGGAATTTCATGTTGGTGAACTCAAGCTTCTATATCAATCCAAGGTCTGGAGCAGTGGTTCGGATCCAATGTTCACACTGGTTAGAGAGGACTCCGATGTTTTGAATCGGATTCATGTCGGGGATATTCTGAATATGAAATTCTATTCATCCGATAGATATTGCCCACCCAGAGATCTTGAAACCGAAATAAAATATATCACCAAAGACACGCGGGGACGGTTTAAAGGGCATTTCCTTGTGGGGCTTGCCATCATCTCAAACCAATATCATTATGCTCCGAACACTCCTTATTCGATAACCGATTGATCATTTGTCATATATTTTGTACGCTTGGCTACTGACATGCTGATTGTTTGACTAAACATACTGAATACTGTCGTTCGGATATGGATTCCGTTTCCAGATACCCGTTAACGACAACCGGTTGAATTATTATGAGCAGTAAAGAAACCGATACCGATTTTTCAATTCACCAACTGAGGGAAATCTCCACCTGGGTTTCTTCGGTCCAGGATTTGGACCAGGTTCTGGAACTCATTATTGAGACGGCAACCCGAATGATGAATGCAAAGGCAAGCTCTCTGCTGCTTGTGGATCCAAAGAGCAGACGCCTTTACTTTAAGGTTGCCACAGGAGATAAAAAAGATGATGTGAAACAATTTGAAGTGGAATTGGGGCAGGGGATTGCAGGCCATGTGGCAATGACCGGAGAGCCGTTGTTGATTCCGGATGTCCGGAAAGATCCTCGCTGGTATAAGGAGATCAGTGAATCCATCGGTTTTAAGACACGTTCCATAGCTTGTGTACCGATGAAAATAAATAATGAAATCATCGGTGTTGTGGAGATCATCGATAAGACCGACGGAAAGTCCATTCGAAAATCGGATATCAAACTATTGACGGTTTTTGCCGAGCTGGCTGCCATGGCCATCGGCAGCGCTCGAAAGTTTGCCCATGCCAAAAGAGAATTAAAGACCCTTAAAGAGGAGCTCGGTTCAAAGTATCAAATAATCGGGGATAGCGAACCGCTTCGAAAGGTCATTTCCGATGCATTCAAAGTGGCAAACTCAAAAACTTCCACCCTTATCGTGGGAGAAAGCGGCACAGGAAAAGAACTGCTGGCAAGATTGATTCATCGGGGCGGCAGTCGAAAAGACGGGCTTCTGGTGGTGTTGAACTGCGCGGCGCTTCCGGAAACCTTATTAGAAGTTGAATTGTTCGGCCATGAAAAGGGTGCGTACACGGGCGCCATCGATCGTAAAATCGGAAAATTCGAGCTGGCTGACGGGGGCACCATATTTCTCGACGAAATCGCAGAAATGAGTCCCGGGATGCAGGCCAAATTACTCCGTGTGCTTCAGGAGGGTGTGTTTTATCGGGTGGGCGGAAATCGACCCATTCATGTGGATGTCCGCGTCATCGCAGCGACCAATAAGAACATTACACATGAAATTTCAGAGGGGCGATTTCGAGAGGATCTGTACTACCGGTTGAATGTGGTTCAGATTCATATGCCTGCCTTAAGAGATAGAAAGGAGGACATCCCGCTTATATCCGAGCATTTCTTGGAGATTTTCAGCAAAGAGCGAGGATTGTCAAAGGTATCCCTATCTAAAAAAGCCGTTCAAAAAATAGTCGCTTATCATTGGCCGGGAAATGTTCGTGAGTTAAGGAATGCCTTGGAGCGGGCCGTCGTATTGGGAAATGGCAAGGAGGTGTTGCCGGACGATTTGCCGATTATGAACTCCCAACCGAAATATCCCGGTATGCAAATCGGTCTTTCGCTGCGGGAAGCATTGGACACATTCAAAAAGGAATTTATCAAGACCAACCTGAAGCATTCCAATGGCAGCCGAAGCAAGGCAGCAAAGGTTATGGATATTCAAAGAACCTATCTCTCCAGCCTCATATCCAAATATGACCTGCAGGATATGTAGTATTACTCAATCTTCCCACCACCGTGAGATGTTTTCTATCCTCTGAAGCGATTTGATACAGCACTTTCAGGGTATCTTCTCATTCATTATCCGTTGACAAACAATGGATCTCCGCGTAATTTAAAAACCTTTGTAAAGTACGAATATTCGTTGAAAAAATTATCAAGGAGAAATGGTTTAATGATGAACTGGAATTTTCCTTATCGTTCACAAACGATGCCGGTAATGGCAAAAAATATTGTTGTGACCTCTCAACCCCTGGCAACCCAAGCAGGCGTTCAGATGCTCCATAAAGGGGGTAATGCGGTGGATGCGGCATTGGCCACCGCCATTACGCTTACGGTGGTTGAGCCCACAAGCAACGGCATCGGAAGCGATGCCTATGCCATCATCTGGGATGGCCAAAAGCTCCATGGAATCAACGGTTCCGGCCGTTCTCCGAAAAAATGGTCTTATGAGAGATTCGCCAAATATGAGGAGATGCCAAAATTCGGCTGGGATTCGGTGACTGTTCCGGGAGCCGTGTCTGTATGGGTAGCGCTTTCCGAGCGATTTGGGAAGCTTCCGTTCGAAGATCTTTTCGAACCGGCGATCCGGTATGCAACCGGCGGTTTTCCGGTGTCACCCATCACCGCACTCCGCTGGAAAGATGCCGCGCAGCGATATAAAGATTTTCCAGGTTTCTGCAAAGCCTTTCTCCCCGACGGCCGGGCACCGAGAGCCGGAGAGGTATTCAAATGTGAAGATCAGGGAAACACGTTGAAGGAAATTGCCCAAACCCGGGGAGGCGC
>CAYSUA010000079.1:0-13379 GCA_964433795.1 uncultured Desulfobacteraceae bacterium
GAATAATAGTAATGCTCAAAGCTCAAAGCTCAAAGCTGAAAGCTGATATAAAGGAGGGAATATGAAGATTACAGAAGTTGAAGCTATCGAGCTGCGATTGCCGGAGGCGGAAGTGGAAGATAAGGCGTCGGCAGCCCAGGACGCATTAATCATCAAGATCCATACCGACGCAGGCATCACCGGAATCGGAGAGGTGGATTCATCCGCCCGGGTGGCAAAGGCGGTGATAGAAGCACCCATGAGCCACAGCATTGCTTCCGGATTGGGGCGGCTGCTTATCGGAAAGAACCCTCTGGATATCGAATTGATCAATGAAACGCTTTATCAAAAGACATTCTACTACGGGCGGCGTGCGGTGGTGATCCACACCATCGGCGGAATCGATCTGGCGCTTTGGGATATTGCCGGTAAATATTACAAACAGCCGGTCTACCAGCTGCTGGGCGGCGCCTTCCACAAGAAATTTCGGGTGTACGCCAGCGATCTTTTTGGTCGTAACGGAAGCGAAACCCGGGAGAAAGCCAGACGACGGATGGATGAAGGGTTTACGGCGGTTAAATTCGGCTGGGCCCCCATGGGGGAAAGCGAGAAGCTGGATTTAGAGCTGGTGGAGGGCGCCCGGTTAGGCGTCGGTGATGATAATGATGTGATGGTGGATGCCGGCTGCTGCTGGAATACAAAAACCGCCAAGACCCGGGCCCGACAATTCGAGCAGTTTGGCATTTTTTGGCTGGAAGAACCCTTGCAGCAGGACAATCTCGACGGCTACCGGGAATTGAGCCGGATGTCAAACATACCGATTGCAGCAGGGGAGGGGGAAGCCGGACTCTATGCATGGTGGGATTTGATCGATCGCGGTAAGATCGATATCGCCCAGGTGGATCTAGCCCGAAACGGATTTACCGCCTCGCGGAAAATTGCAGATATGGCTGAATTTCACGGACTCCGAGTGGTCAACCATTTTTATTCCACACCGGTGAACCTGGCTGCCGGGCTACACTGGCTTGCATCCAGAAAGAGTTCATTTATCGTGGAATATTGTGTTGAAAAAACCCCCATCCGGATGCTACTGGTGAAACAGGACATCGAGGCAAAAGATGGATTCATCACCGTACCCGAAGAACCGGGATTGGGCGTTGAGCTTAACGAAGATATCGTAGAGAAATACAGAGTGCACTAATTTTGGATTTTGGGTTTTAATTTCTGATGCAATATGCGCTTTGTAAAAATGCCAAGTAATAAGATTAAGTGCGAAACGGATATCAAAATCGTATCATCGGATAAAGAGAAAGGACCCGTAAATGGAAAATAGCCAGTCCGAACAGAACATTCGCTTGTACTACCGCCAGGGGTGAAGTTCCTGTGCGAAAACGAAAGAGTTGCTTTCGTCATGGGGCGTAACGTTTGAGGCCATCGATACCGAGGCGCAACCCGAAGCCATGAAGGATCTGGCCCGCTTCCTGATACCCCGTGTACCTGCCGTTATAATGGGAGACCGCGCCGTGCAGGGGTGGAATCCAAAAGGTGTCGCAGAGCTTGTGGGCATAGCATATGATGAGGATGAGCCGCTCTCGCCTGAAGAGCTTGCCCGGCGACTCGACAAGTTCATGATTGCTGCCCAGCGCGCCATCCTTCAGGTACCTTCATCGCATCTCGGCATGAAAACCCCGGGCCGGGATCGCACGGTGCACCAAGTCGGGTATCATATCTTCCGGGTCGCAATGTCGTACCGGGATACAATGGAGCAGGGGTATCTCCCCGAAGAATGGTTTGGGGAAAATCCACCCGCAGGAACCGACGATATGGCGGCAATAGCGGACTATGGAGAGTCGGTTCGGAAACGTCTGGCAGAGTGGTTTAAGCGGGGCGAAGCCTATGAAGGTGAGGTCAATACGTATTACGGCCCGCAGACAGTAACGGCATTCTTCGAGCGCACCGTGTGGCACGTGGCCCAGCATCTTCGGCAGCTATACGCCTTTTTAGATCTCATGGATGTGAATCCTGAAAACCCGCTGACAGAGAAAGATTTCGACGGGCTGCCGTTGCCGAAGAATGTATGGTGAGTCGTTTTTTATCTTGACACACAAGACACCTTCTTCCTATTATTCTCCGGATACAGCGAGTTTAAATCAATACCGGTTACCGTGCATCATCAAAAAGGAAACGGTTACCACTTTATTCAGCAAAGGCGAAGAAAACGGTTCTAACGATAACCTCATCGTAATTGTCGAGCTGTTCGTGGTGAAGGAGATTCCATGGGTACCCTGCTGGAGATAAAGGATCTTAAAACGCATTTTTTCACGCTTGATGGTATCGTGAAGGCCGTAGACGGTATATCCTATGATGTGCAGGAAGGGGAGACCATGGCCGTTGTGGGAGAGAGCGGTTGCGGCAAGTCTGTCAGTGCGTTGTCCATCATGGGATTAATCCCCGTTCCACCGGGCCGCATTGTAAACGGGCAGATTCTCTTCAAGGGGGAAGACCTCACCAAACTGGATCGTGAAAGAATGAGGCAGATGAGGGGTCAGGACATCGCCATGATATTCCAGGAACCCATGACCTCACTCAATCCGGTGCTGACCATCGGTCGCCAGTTGACGGAAACCCTCGAAGTTCACCACCAGCAGATGGATCAGGAATCGATTCTTGAACGGGCTGTGGAAGTCTTGAGTCTTGTGGGCATCTCGGATCCTGAACGCAGGCTTTCACAGTATCCGCACCAGTTCAGTGGGGGCATGCGCCAGCGGGTGATGATCGCCATATCCCTGATGTGTAACCCCAAGCTGATCTTAGCTGATGAGCCCACCACCGCTTTGGACGTGACCATACAGGCCCAGATTCTAGAACTCCTTAAGGAACTGAGTCAGCGCTTAGGCGTGGCGGTCATCATCATTACCCACAATCTGGGAGTGGTGGCCCGTTATGCCGACCGGGTGAATGTCATGTATGCCGGAAAGGTAGTGGAGCAGGGTTCATCGCTGGACATCTACCACTATCCCAGACATCCTTACACGCTGGGCCTTTTGCGCTCGGTGCCCCGGCTGGATGAGCCCCGAAAAGAGAAATTAGATCCCATCGAGGGGCAGCCTCCGGACCTGGTAAACCTGCCTTCCGGATGCAGCTTCGCTCCCCGATGCAAGTTTGCTATCGAGAAATGTGAAATTGAGACCCCATCACTGTTGCCTGTCGATGAAAATCATTTTTCGGCCTGCTGGGTAGCGGATAAACTTGGAAATTAAGTCATGACCGGAACAAACGAAAATTTGTTGGAAATTCGAAGCCTGATAAAGCATTATCCTGTTACTTCCGGGATACTCATTCAGAACGTGGTGGGCCTGGTTAAAGCGGTGGATAATATCAGCTTTTTCATCCGGCGGGGAGAGACGTTGGGGCTGGTCGGAGAGTCCGGCTGCGGAAAGACCACCACCGGTCGATGTATTCTTCATCTGGAAAATCCCACTTCGGGAGAGGTCTTTTTCGAAGGGAAGAATCTCTCAGAGATGACAAACCAAGAACTGCGGGCTCTTCGCCCCAGGCTCCAGGTTATCTTTCAGGACCCTTACAGCTCCTTGAATCCCAGGATGACCATCGGGCAAATCATCGGGGAGCCTCCCAGTGTTCACAAGATGATTGAAAGCAAAGGGGAGTACAGGGATAAAGTCTCGGAACTGTTATCGGTGGTGGGGCTGAACCCGAACATGGTCGATCGCTATCCACACGAGCTAAGCGGCGGGCAGAGGCAGCGGGTCGGGGTGGCCAGGGCGCTTTCCATGAAGCCCAGTTTCATTGTTTGCGACGAGCCGGTCTCGGCCCTGGATGTGTCCATTCAGGCTCAGATTATCAATCTGTTGGAGGAATTACAGGAAGATTTCGGGTTAACCTATCTTTTTATTGCGCACGACCTTTCGGTGGTTCGTCACATCAGCAACCGGATTGTCGTCATGTACCTAGGCAAGATTGCAGAGATCGCCGACCGGAACGAGTTATACGAAAACCCGTTGCACCCGTATACCCAGGCACTTATGTCGGCCGTACCCATACCGGATCCGGCGGTAGAGGCCGACCGAAAACCGATTATCCTGAAGGGGGAGGTTCCCAGTCCATTAAATCCGCCGTCGGGCTGTGTGTTCCATCCAAGATGCACAATTGCCACGGGTGAATGTAAACAAGAAATTCCAAAACTGCGAGAAATCAGTCCCGACCACCAGGTCGCTTGTATAAAGGTCTGAATTAGAGATAAACTGCATAAATATATGAAAAAAGGACGGAAGGGAGGTGATCAATAAAGGCGTTGAGAGATTTTAAGGTTTAAATTGAATTAATATTATTAAACATAACAAGGAGGTGTGCTGTGACTAAGAATATCCGTTCGTATGGGATAGGAATCGTTTTAAGTCTTATAATAACATTAATGTTTGCACCTCAGGGAATTGCCGCGGAAAACCCGGTTTATGGCGGGCATTTTCCTTATATCGTGTCATCTTCCGGTTTTCCGAGCATGGACGCCCATCGCGAAACGACATTTGCCGTCGTCCAGCCGCTGGGTCCATTTTACAGCGTGCTCGTCAAGGTGAATCCGCAAAATCCTGCCGATCCCACCGACTTCGTGGGAGACGTGGCCGAGAGCTGGGCCGTGAGTGACGGCGGGAAATTATACACCTTCAAGCTCCGAAAGAATATTAAGTTTCACGACGGAAGCCCGATGACGTCAAAAGACGTGAAGGCAACCTTCGACAAAATCTTCTTTCCACCGGAAGGTGTGGTAAGCTCGCGGAAGGGAATGTACCCGATGGTGAAGGCCGTGGAAACCCCGGACGATCATACCCTTGTCATCCGGCTCAGTTGGGCTTCAGCCGCTTTCCTACCGGCTCTCGCCAATCCGTACAACTGGATCTACAAGGCCGACATTCTAAAGAAAGACATGCACTGGTACGAAAAGAACGTGATGGGAACCGGCGCCTTCAAGTTTAAGGAGTATGTGGCCGGCTCACACGTGTCAGGTGTGAAAAACCCCGATTATTTCATCAAAGGGAGACCGTACCTCGACAGCTTCCGCGCAATTTTTATTAAAAAACAGGCTCCCCAAGTGGCCGCCATCCGAGGCGGGCGCGCGCTTGTTAATTTCCGCGCCTTTCCGCCCAAAACCCGGGATGATATCGTCAAAGCCCTTGGCGATAAAGTCAAGGTTCAAGAGAGTACGTGGAACTGCGTGCTGTTGGTCACACCCAACAACAAGGTGAAACCCTTTGACGACCCCCGCGTCCGTCGGGCGCTCAGCCTGGCCCTTGACCGGTGGGAAGCGTCAAAAACGATCTCAAAGATCGCCATTGTGAAGACCGTGGGCGGAACCGTCTTCCCAGGCCATCCGCTTGCCGCCTCCAAGGAAGAACTCCAGAAGATCGCCGGCTACGGGCCTGATATCGAGGCTAATCGCAAAGAGGCCCGGCGTCTGCTCAAGGAGGCCGGTATTCCCGAAGGATTCAAGTTCAAGTTTCACAACCGAGGAGTGGAGCAGCCTTACAAGGTTCTCGGGATCTGGTTGATCGATCAGTGGCGAAAGATCGGTCTAAATGCAGAGCACTGGGTCCAGCCTACCGCGCAGTTCTATGCCACGCTTCGAGGCAAAAAGCAGATGTTTCAAGTGAGCATGGACTTCAACTGCCAGTCCGTTGTGAACCCGCTCCTGGACATCACCAAGTTCCTATCGGATGATATCGTCGGTAATCAGTATGCCGAGTATCAGGACCGGGTATTGGATGATCTCCATAAGAAGATCATGCGGGAAACCGACACAGCCAAGCTCAAGGCACTACTCAGTCAGTTCGATAAGCGTGTTCTTGACGATCAGGCACACATACTGGTCACTCTCTGGTGGCATCGGATCGTCCCCCACCACACACGTCTCAAGGGATGGAAGATCAGCCCGAGTCACTATCTGAACCAGGATCTGGTCGACGTCTGGCTGGCTAAGGAGTAAAAAACTGACAGGTTCCTTCTCCTCACCCCTCCTCTTTAAATAGAGAGGGGTGGGGGTCGGGCCTCCTTTAAAAAAGCGTTTCGGAAAAGGTATAGGTTATAATGTACCGGTATATTATTCGACGTGTTCTTCTGATGATTCCAACCCTGGTGGGGGTGGCGATCCTTACCTTCGTCCTCATGCGACTGCTTCCCGGCGATGTTGTGGAAATGAGGCTTGCCTCGGAGGGCTCGTATGTGTCTCAGGAGGCAATTGACAAGGAGCGGACGAGGCTTGGGCTCGATAAATCGATTGGGGCACAGTTTGTGGACTGGATGTGGGGAATTGCGCACTTCGACCTCGGTGAATCCATGTGGACCGGCCGGCCCATCACATATGAGATCAGTATCCGTTTCCAGGTCTCGCTTCAGATTGCCGTCATGTCCACCATCATTGCGGTTATCCTTGCCATACCGCTTGGGACGATCTCTGCGCTCAAGCAGGACACCTGGGTGGACTATGCCATCCGCATATTCTCCATTGCGGGGCTTGCGACGCCGTCTTTCTGGCTGGGCATTATGATCATCTTGGCATTCCTGATATTCTTCACTTGGGCGCCCCCCATGTTTTTTACGCCGATCTGGGTAGATCCCGTTGCGAACCTCTCACAGCTCATCTGGCCGGCCTTGGCCACAGGATATCGTTACTCTGCAGTGGCTACCCGGATGACCCGATCCACTGTCCTTGAAGTGCTGCGGGAGGATTACATCCGAACGGCACGCGCCAAAGGGTTGTGGGAGAAGCTTATCCTTATCCGACATGCACTGAAAAACGCCATGCTCCCGGTTTTAACCGTCATCGGCCTGGAGTTTGCATTTCTCATCGGAGGTCTCGTGGTCACCGAGCAGGTCTTCAACCTCAACGGGCTGGGGAAGTTGTTCGTGGAAGCTGTGGGAAATCAAGACTATACTTTGATCCAGGGTCTGGTGCTTATCGTCGCTTTTGTTTTTACGTTCACCAACCTCGTTGTGGATATCCTGTATGCCTGGCTGGATCCCCGTATCCGATATCAATAGGAGAGATTTATGGCCGTTGACCAACAAATACTCGAACCTCCCACACCAGATCAGTTAGCGGTGACCAAACGTGCGAAGTGGAAGCAGGCGATAATTCGTTTTATTCGACACAAACCTCTGGGGGCGGTCGGGGCCGGTATTGTTCTGTTCATGATCCTGCTGGCTATTTTTGCAAAATTTATCTCCCCCTATCATCCGTTGGAAACGGATTACGTGAATATGTTTATCTCTCCCAATTTCACGCACTGGCTGGGCACCGACGCTTTCGGGAGGGATATCTTATCCCGGATCATTTACGGTTCCAGGACCGCCATGCTGGTGGGCTTTACCGCAGCCTTTATAGGGGCGACGCTGGGTATGTTCATCGGTGTGGCCAGTGCCTATTTTGGAGGCCGGACTGACCTGCTGGTGCAACGGCTCCTGGATATGTTCATGTCTTTTCCACTGATCATCCTGGCGCTGACAGTGGTGGCGATCTTCGGGACCGGTACGGACAAGGTCATTATGGCCATTACCGTGCCGCTTGTTCCGCGCTGTGCCCGGGTGATTCGCGCCAGCGCTTTGGCTATCCGGGAGATCCCCTATGTGGATGCGGCACGCGCTTGCGGATTCAGCCATTGGCGCATCATCTTCCGTCACATGCTGCCGAATGTGGTGGCCCCCTACCTGATCATGCTGACCGCTTTTCAGGGTCAGGCCATCCTTCTTGAAGCATCGCTTTCCTTCCTGGGCCTCGGGGTCCAGGAACCGACTCCGGCCTGGGGGATCATGCTCCAGGGCGGCGCCGAAGAATATGCAGAAAGCGCCCCCTGGATGGCTATTTTCCCGGGGCTTGCCATCAGTATTGCCGTATTTGCGTTTAACGTTTTCGGGGACTCACTTCGAGACGTCCTGGATCCCAGGTTGAGAGGCGCCAAGTAGAAGCTATCTCAAAAAAGTCTTTTGGCCCAATCGCCCGATTCTTGCGCTGGGACCTCGTTTCAAGTCCTCGACATACATGAGTATGCCTGCGGGTTGAAACTCGCTCCCGCTTTGGTCTTGAACCAAAATCCTAATTTTGAGATGGCTTATAGTAGCCTATAACCGCAGTTTCTCCCTGAACTCTCTGATATGATGAATCTTTTCGGCGATTTCCTGTGCCTCCTCCGGGCCGGCCGCCTGAACGGAAACCAGGTAGATACAGGGATTACACGCCCCCAGCTCCAGAATAATATCGACCCCCTTTCGGATGAAATCCAGAATGTCATTAATATTGCGCTGCACCAGGCTTCGGCCTGAAACGGACACGAGCGGCGGATGTCCCGGTATGGGGGGGTTCAGGCTCTCCCGGATGACTTCCGGATCTTCTTTTGTCCCGTAATAGATGGCCGAGGCGAGTCCCTTTTTTGAGGTCTCATCCGGTAGGTCTCCCACATCCATGAAGTTTTGTTGATAGAAAGAGAGCTTTTTTGACGGATGGCTTGCCAGCACTTTCTGAATATATGGATTGACATTTTTTTCAAATGAATGGGGGCTCAGATTCCCGGGAGTCAGGTAAACCTCATTGAGGACCATGTCATGAATCCCGGTGATCGACACCTGCTCCACAAAATAATTCGACAACTCCACGGATTTTTTCATTACCCGGTGGAAAAGATCGAGGTTCACGGCACTGTCCAATAAGAAGTCCTGGAGTCCTCTGAGAAAACAACCTGCGGAGAAGGGGCCCAGCGCAGCCCCCCTGACATATATCTTATTCCCGACCTCTTTTGTGAGTATGCGATGGATATCGAGATATTTTTTGAAATAACCGGAAGGTTCTTCAGGTATCCTGAACCGATTCAGGTCCGCTTCGGTTCCGATGCAGCCACCAATGGCTCCCGGAAAATCGCTTTCCACGAATTTCCACTCTACACCCAGCTCCGGGCCGCAGCCATAAAAGATATAGCCGACATTGGGCCGAACCAGATCGAAACCGAACTCTTTGACAAAGCGAACATTCAACTCGGCATAAAGCTCGGGAGCTTCCAACAATTGATGTACCGCCACATCATAAAAATGACACAGAAACGCGTTGTTGTTTCCCGGAATCATGGGGATGATGTCCGGCTGTTTGCCTTCGAGTGCAGCTTTAAAGCGTTCACGTCCGTTCATTTTTTTCGACCACTCCCTTTTGCTTCAGTTCTTTTATTTCTTCTTCAGAGTAGTTTAATCCCTTAAGAACTTCTTCGGTGTGCTGGCTTAAATACGGCGGGGGCAAATTAATTTTACATGGCGTGTTGCTCATTTTAACCGGGAAACCGATCAAATCTATTTTTCCTGCAGATGCATGTTCGGTTTCCAAAAGCATCTTCCGATGCAGGGTATGCGCGCTTTTGAAAACCTGATCGATGGTGTAAATCGGCCCACATGCAATCCCATCTTCATTTAGAATTTCTACCCATTCTTCGGTCGTTTTGTGAGCCAGATGACTTTCAATGATCTGTCGCAATTCCTCCTTATTTTTGACTCTTTCAGCATTCGTTCCAAATTTCGGACTATCAGGAAGATCCTCCATTTCCAATCTCTTACACAGGCTTCTCCACATTCGTTCACTTACCGTGGAGATATTCATATACCCATCTTTTGTTGTGTATGTTCCATAGGGTGCAAAAGCAGCATGATCGTTTCCCTGGGGCAAGGGTGTTTCCCCGGTTCCGAAATATTTTGCTGCCTGAATACCCAAAACCGCCACAAGACTCTCCAAGAGCGAGGTTTCGACGTACTGGCCCTTTCCGGATTTGCTCCTTTCAAATAAAGCCGCGAGGATACCGTAGGCTGAAAAAATTCCAGCAATAGAATCGCCGATAGCGACTCCCACTCGAGTCGGTCCGGATTCCGGGGAACCGGTTACACTCATCAACCCGGACATACCCTGTGCAATCTGGTCAAAGCCCGGGCGGTCCGCCCATGGGCCTGTCTGGCCGAACCCGGAGATGCTGCAATATATCAGTTTTGGGTTGATCTCTTTTAATGTTGGATAGTCTATTCTTAATTTGCCCTTGGTTTGGGGTTTAAAATTTTCAACAAAAATATCTGCATCTTCAACCAACTTCAGCAGTATGTCTCTTCCTTCATCTGTTTTCAGATTCAGGGTGATGCCTTTCTTGTTTCTATTGGTATATAAAAAGTAGGCCGACTCTCCTTTAATGAAAGGCGGGCCGTTTCGAATCATATCTCCTTCTATGGGTTCAATTTTGATAACTTCCGCTCCCATATCACCCAAGAGCATCGTGCAGTAAGGGCCTGTAAGAACCGAGGTTGCATCAACAATCTTGATTCCCGACAACGGCTGCTGCTCGGATATCTTTTCGTGATTCATGTTTCCTTCTTTCCCGTAATATTACAAAATCCGGTTATGCAGAAACCTCACAAGCACACGCGGCTTTGAAGATAATCCGTTTCGCGGACTCTGACAGTCACAATCCCATGCGCACGAATCGGCTCACCTCCAAAGCCTATTCCTATATGCAACTTGGGCTTTATGCATAACCGCAATGAATTAAAAAGAATAACGAATTTCATATGCCCAATGCATACACATCGTCAATCAAAAAAGAATGGAAGATCGGGTGTAGACGCTTGGCCTATACACCGGCCATTAAATCTCCCACCGATTTGGAGAATCTGGAAGGATCATCCACTTTGCCGCCTTCGCCGATGACCGCGAGATCGAGCAGCAGATGGATGTAATCGTTCAGCTTGGGGTCGTCTTTGTTTGCTTCAAACATACCGTGGACTTTTTCCATGACCGGGTGGGCCATGTTGAGTTCAAGCACGCGCTTGTTATCCGGTGTTTCTTGCCCGGTAGACTTCAGGATCTTCTCCATATACCCGCTCATATCAGATGTGTCGCCGGACAAACAGGCCACAGAATCGGTCAGGCGGGTAGTCGGACGGACCTCTTTGATGGTGTCTTCCAGTTTAACGCGTATATGCTTCAGCAGGGTTTCGTACTTTCCCTTTTTGTCTTCATCGACCTTATCAAGATCAAGATCACCCTTTTCAGCACTCTTCAATGTTTTTCCGTCGTATTCGGTCAATGCCTGGGTAACCCACTCGTCAATCGGGTCTGTCATCAGGATGACTTCAAAGTCCTTTGACTTGAGCTGTTCAAGCAGCGGGCTGTTGATCAGTGCCGACATGTTTTCGCCGGTGATGTAGAAAATTTCCTTCTGGTCAGGCTGCATATCCTTGACGTATTCCTGAAGCGATTTCCATTTGCCGTCTGACTTGGTGGTTTTGTACCGCAGGAGATCGGCGATCTTATTCTTATTTTCAAAATCGGTGTGCACACCGACTTTTATCACGGCACCGAATTCTTCCCAGAATTTTTCATACTTCTCCTGCTCCATGTTCTGAAGCAGGTCAAAGATCTTTTTCATCAGGTTGCGGCGTATATTGCGTACCAAACGGTCTTGCTGGAGGATTTCTCGACTGATATTGAGGTTCAGATCCGGGGCGTCCACCACTCCTTTAACGAATCGGAAATATTCCGGCATCAGCTCTTTGCATTCATCCATGATGAAGACACGTTTACAATAGAGATGTACACCGTGTTTGAACTCCGGGTTGAAGAGGTCAAACGGCGCTTGGGACGGGATGTAAAGAAGGGCCGTATATTCAGTAGCCCCCTCCAGTTTTAAATGGATCCTATCCAGGGGCGGATTCCAATCATGGCTGATGTGCTGATAGAACTCTTCGTATTCCTTGTCGGTGACATCATTTTTATTTTTTGACCAGATGGCCTGCATGGTGTTGAGCGTCTCGTCTTTCATCTCCTTCCGGGTGGTTTCTCCTATGGGCTTGCCATCTTTATCCTTGAGCTGCTCTGCTTCGGGGATCGACTCGTCTTTTTCCACTTCCATGACAATGGGGTAGGCCACAAAATCAGAGTGCTGCTTTACGATGTTGCGAATCGTCCATTCATCGGTGAAATCTTGCTCGCCGTCCTCCTTTTTTTTAAGCGCCAGTGTAATAACCGTACCCCGGTCCTCTTTTTCTGCTTCGGTGATGGTAAACTCCCCATCGCCGTGGGATTCCCAACGTACGGCACTGCTTTCGCCCGCGGCTTTCGTCAAGAGGGTAACCTTTTCGGCTACGATGAACGAGCTGTAGAAACCGACACCGAATTGGCCGATAAGGTTCGGCGTGAGCGTGGCATCTTTGTTAAACTGCTCCATGGCTTCGAGGAAGGCAGAGGTACCGCTTTTGGCAATAATTCCGATATTTTCCATTACCTCGTCGTAGGTCATGCCGATGCCGTTGTCTTCAACCGTTAATGTGTTTTTAATACCATCCCGCTCGATTCTGATTTTTAATTCCGTGTCGTCACCGAGGATGCCTTCCTCTGTTTGAGCTTTGAAACGCAGCTTATCGATGGCGTCCGAGGCATTCGAGATCAGTTCCCGCAGAAAAATTTCCTTGTTGGAATATAGGGAGTTTATGATCAGATTCAGCAACTGTTTGACTTCGGTTTTGAATTCATGGGTTTCGGTTTTAGCGGTCATATGTCTGCATACCTCCTGCTACATCTAAATATTTTTGGCTTATTATGAGCACCCGTTCAGGATTGTCAAGGTAGATCAGGACACCTGATTTAGTGAATTTTAAAACCGTTTCAATGCATCATCTTGCGGGGCATGCTGCCTATACTTCCCACACCGCTTCTCCATCTACATAGGTTCTTTCAACCCTGATTTCGTCTATCTCACCTGTGCTGACAGCGTAGGGGTCATCGGACAAAACCACAAAGTCCGCCAGTTTTCCGCAAGCCAAAGAACCCTTCCTTGTCTCGGTTCGGGCAACGTAAGCGGCATCTGTCGTCCAGAGCCGGATCGCTTCATCTATGGTTAGCGGATCCTCGTGGGAGAAGTTATCCCTGTTGGTTGCCCTGAAAATGTAGTGAAGCGGTCCGTATGGGTGACACGGGTGGCAGTCGGATCCTCCAGCAACAGTAATTCCTTGATCGATCAGTGTCCTGAGCCGGGAAAGCAATCTTGCCCGGTCTGCACCGACATTTCGAGATTCGATTGCAAAACGGGTGGGCAGCCACCCGTTGACGCCGGGAACGCCGTTGACCATCAGGCCGAGATTCTTGATCTTTTGAATCTGCTCATCATGCAGGATCCTGACATGGGTGATGATATTTCTGAGTTCCCTGGCCTCGGGAGTCTGGTTAATAGCATATTCGTAGGCATTCAGGGCGACATCGATTGTGTGGTCGCCATGGGCATGAATCTCGACCTGGAAACCGTTTTGGTTCGCTTTTGACACCAGATCGCTGAGCTGGCTTTGGGGAAAGTGGAGGATCCCTTTGGAGTCCGGTT
>CAYSUA010000079.1:13389-14473 GCA_964433795.1 uncultured Desulfobacteraceae bacterium
AATTTCATAAGGCTCCCTCATGGCCGCGGTTCTGGCCATTATCGACCCGTCGGCGATGATCTTGACGCCGCCGATCTCGAGGAAATCGTCGCCAAAGCCGGAAACCAGTCCCAAGCCGATCATCCGATCCAAAAAAGTGTGATCGTTGCCATCCCCTATGACCCGATACGCTTGAACCATCAGTCGAATGCGCGTGATCAATTCTTCTTTTTGATGTAGCGCAAAAAACGGCTTCAACTCCAGATGAGAATAACTCATGGTTCCGTCTTCAGAGGGAAGCGGGATCATGATGACGCTCAATGAGGTGATGCCGGTGGATGCCGCCCGATGACAGAGCAGTCTCGCCGCGTTCAGAAGCTCTTTTTCAGTGGGAATGGGACCTTTCATCCAGGCAAGTTTGTAAGTAGCCAGTTCCCTGAGGATGCCGTTGGGCTCTCCGGTTTCCGGATCTTTATCTATTTTTCCCCCGATTACGGGATCGTCGGTGTCGGAGCCAACTCCGGCCAGTTCAAGAGCTTTTGAATTTACCACAGAAATATGACCCGACGAATCGATGAGAACCACCGGGTTGTCGGGTGCAACCGCATCCAGATCCCAGCGGGTGGGCATTTCCGGGTGAAGATGACCTACACACCAGCCCCTTCCTTTTATCCATTCTCCTTTCGGGGTCTGCTTTACCCTTTCCTTGAGCCGGGTCTTGATGTCCGAAACGGACGTTGCATCTTCAACACCGACCCAGGTCTCAATGTTCATGCCCAGGCTGATGGCATGGCAGTGCGTATCGATGAATCCGGGCAACACTGTTTTGCCGCCAAGATCGATTTCCTGAAACCCATCTCGAATCAGTGCCCTTATGTCGGAGTTCGACCCTAATGCGTATACTGAGCTGCCCCAAACCGCCATTGCCTGAGCGTTGGGACACTCCGCATCGAGGGTATGAATGTTTGCATTGGTGAATATCCGTTTCAGTATGCGGTCATCCTGTATCATGATGTCCTCCGCTTCAAAGAGAATATCTATATGCCTGGTGCAGTTCTACCGAAACGGCCTATTGAAACACCTGTGAAGTCGGTTTGATTACAAG
>CAYSUA010000080.1:0-14343 GCA_964433795.1 uncultured Desulfobacteraceae bacterium
ATCACTTATTCAAAATAATCAGGAAATACCGGTCCATTTATTCCGGAAATCAACAGTTGTTTGCAAAAAGGATGATAGAAACTGTGTCAATTATGAAGCCAATACAGAAACAATAACAACAGCTGTAGATGAAGCAAAAAATATAATTACGTCTCTGAAATCGAAAGGAATAAAGGTATCCCTTGGGGATGCAAAAGTTATCCTTATGGGGAATTTTTTATGTGAAGCACACAAAATGAGAAGCCTTGAGAACGAAGAGAGTTTTTTAATCAAAATCGAGCAAGGCATCGATCAGTATGTGTACGATGCATTAAAAACCGAGGGGGAGGTCCTTTATACGATTCCGGAACCACAGCAACTAAGTCTATTTGAAAAATTAGAAGAATATTTGGCTAACAAAGCTAATTCAGCCGACGCAAAAAGCCGCGCGGCTGATTAGCGGACGTTCGGGTGATATAACTAAAGTTGTTATTAAATAGGGATCAGATGGCGAAGAAAACGAAAATCAAGAATTCATTAGACGTTGATAAAGGGTTGGTGGCTATGTTCCTTAAAATGTCGATAGAGGAGCGTTTGCGAGCAAATGATGACGCAGCACGCACAATATTGGAATTAAGGAATGCCTACAAACAGCAAAAAACCAACAGGTCCAGACCTAAGCGCACTGCTTGAAGGACTCATAGAGTCAGACATTAAGTTCATTTGACAGTTTAGCATAATGAAAACCTTTACCAAATATATGAATGGTTAGCGGAATGCCGACCGGCGTATCGGGTTAGGACCGCTTATGCGAAATAGTTAATACGGTACAGATGAATATCGCTTTGGAAATTCGTAACAATGAAAAGTCGTAACTATCTGAATAATATGATATAAAAAGGGTATCTAAATTTAATCCACCGAAAACGATGATTTCGCTTTAATTTTTCTTTTAAAAAATCTTGACAGGTTTCCAACATTTCTTTATTTGAATGTAAACGTTTACCATTAATGCGGAGTTACATAAAAATTGGCAAATATTCAGGATGTTGCAGCAAGAGCCCAAGTGTCCATCGCCAGCGTATCGCGGGTGCTCAATGAAAGCGATCACAAGGTAAGCAAAGAGACTCGGAAACGGGTTCTGCACGCAATTCGGGAACTCGATTACCGGCCCAATGCACTGGCTCGCGGTCTTTTAATGAAAAAGACCAAAACCATCGGAATCATCATACCCGATATTTCAAACCCGTATTACGCGGGAATTGTTCGAGGAATGCATGACATGGCCGATCGCAACGGCTATGATGTTATTCTACAAAACACGGACCGGAGTCAGGATCGTATCGTCAAATGCATATACCTTTTAAGGGAAAAAATTGTAGATGGTGTTATTTTCAGCGGTGGAATCATTCATGGATACGGGCCGCTGTCGGCGCTGAAGGAGCTTAGAGAACGCGTTGTTGTTATCGGTCGTCATGAGGTGAACTTTCCCGCAGCCCTGGTGGATAATATCGGAGGTGCATCCGAAGCGATACAACACCTGATAGAATTGGGGCATAAAAGCATCGGGTTTATTGGAGGGCCAGAAAACTCGACGACCATGATCGATCGGTTGAAAGGATATGAAAGCGCACTGGCACAAAATGGATATCCCATGGATGACACTTTGTTAAAATGGGGTGATCTCAACCCCGAAAGCGGTTTCGAGGCCACGAAACATCTTTTGGAACAGAAAAACCGACCCAGTGCCATCCTGGCCGGAAACGACCAAATGGCCTTCGGAGCAGTTCATGCAGCGAGACAACTCGGGTTCAAGGTGCCGAAAGATCTGGCAGTGGTAGGATTTGACGACGTACCGTTGAGTGCCTATTTCGAACCGCCGTTAACCACGGTTAAAATTCCTCGATACCGACTCGGCGAGGGAGCCATGGAGATGTTGATCGAACTGATTCAGGAGAAAGAATTCAATCGGATTCGATGGTTTAAAACCGAATTAATCGTGAGGGGATCGACGGTGAATGGAAATTGAGCGCACTGCTAATAATTAGAGTTTTTGGAAACCATTACTATACGGATTTGAAAGGAGGGTTTGATTAAAAATTATAATTTTTCAACTTATATAGTCATCAAAACTAAAGCATATAACGTTTAAATCATTCAAAGGAGAAAACAATGCCAAGAAGAAAGAGTTTTGCAACATTTGAGATGAGTTACGATGAAATCAATGAACACATGAAAACCAACGACACCATCATAATTCCAATGGGATCCTGCGAAAAACATGGATCTCACTGCATTTCCGGTACGGACACCATCACCACCATGGGTGTGGTCCAGGTGGCAGCCCCATTAGCAGACACGCTGTATACACCGATTATTCCGGTCGGCTACTCCCCGCATCATATGGGAAGACCGGGGATGGGCAGTGGTACCCTCACTTTTTCCGGCGATACCTATCGGGCGATTGTCTATGAGCTTGCCATGGGTATGATTTATCATGGCTACAACAAAATCGTTTTTGTCACCCATCATGGAAGCAATTCCAAGGTCATCGATGATGTGCTCCGAAAACTTCGCTATGAAACCGATTGTTTTGTCTGCTGGTATAAAACCCCGACCGAACGAAGTATGGCCATTGTTGAAGGCATTATGACCGGGCCTCCGGAAGACACACCAGGTTGGCATGCCGGTGAGCTTGAAACCAGCACGGTTTGGGCCTATGACGAAACACTGATCGACATGGACAAAGCCAAAAAAGATCGGACTCATGCCCCTGAATGGATGGGAGACAAATTTTCCAAGAAAGACGGAACCGGAAATGTGGCGTTTTTAGGGTCAGAGAACATTTGGGTGCCCATGGAGCACCATGAATATAGCGACACCGCCACCATCGGCGACCCGTTTGCCGGAAGCAAAGAAAAGGGTGAAAAATACTTCAAAGCCGGCGGCAAAGCGCTTGCCGCTTTTGTCGAAGAAGTCAAAAAATTCGATATAAAGATTCCGGACGAAGCCAGATTGTTTAGAAACCGGGCTTAAGGAGCGGAGGAAAGGGCGGGCTGAATTGATTCGGCCCGCCTATAAACCCATGCAAAATACGTCGGGAAAACATATTGCCATTGTCGGCACCATGGATACCAAGGAAGCTGAAGCCCGGTATTTAGAGAAACATATTAAAGATCGAGGACACTCCCCGATCCTTATCGATGTGGGGCCCCTGACGGGTAGCGATGTCCAGCTCGACTATTCCAATCGGAATGTGGCCCGGCATGGCGGGCGGAACCTAAAGAAACTGGTTGAAACCGGGCAACGGGACCGGATCATGTCGACCATGGGCAAAGGGGCGGCATCGGTGCTGATCGAATTGCTGATGAAAAATGAATTAGACGGCGTCATCGGAATCGGTGGAAATCAGGGGAGTGCCATGGCCGCCATGGCCATGCAGGGACTTCCCATCGGGTTTCCGAAGTTTCTGGTCTCCACCGTTGCATCCGGCAACATACGACCTTATGTGGGGCACACGGATATCGGCGTGATGTTTTCGGTTGCCGATCTTGTGGGAGGGCCTAATTTCGTAAGCCGGTCGATCCTATCCAATGCCGTGTCCGCATTGATGGGCATGGTGGAGCATGGGGAGAGGATTTCACTGAAAAAAAATGAAAAATCTGTTGCCCTCAGTGCATTGGGGAATACGGAAAAAGCCGCCGATCGGATCAACCGCGTCCTTCGCGGCAAGGGCTTTCAAGTGATCACCTTTCATGCATCGGGTGCCGGCGGAACAGCCATGGAAGAGCTTATCGAAGATGGCTATTTTACTGCTGTGATCGATTTGACGCCCCATGAGCTGACCGAAGAAGTTGTGGGATTGGGAGCGTATGTACCGGTTAAACCCGGGCGTATGACAGCAGCCGCCAAATCAGGGATACCCCAGATCGTATCTACCGGCGGATTGGAATATCTCTGTTTCGGTCCCAAACATACCATTCCGCCCAAGCTTAAACATCGGAAAACCTATTTTCACAATCCGTATAACGCCAATGTGAAAGCCTCGCGTTCGGAGATGGAGATAGTGGGAAAAGTCATGGCTGAACGGTTGAACGCAGCCAAAGGTCCGACAAAAATATTGGTGCCGCTAAGGGGATGGTCGATATACGGCAGCAGGGGCGGTCCCCTGTATGACCCGCATGGCAACGGTATTTTGATACGATCCCTTAAAAAGCACCTTAGCAAAAATGTTCGTCTCGAAGAAATCGACGCACATATTAACGATCCCGAATTTGCAGATACCTGTATTGACAATCTAATGAACCTTCTGGATGGAGAACGAAAATGAATGACTTGGACTATTATCGGAAAGAACTATCAGAATTTTCCCGAAGATCTTTTCAACGCCGATTGGTGGGGGGCACCGGCGGGAACCTCAGCGTAAGGATTCCCAATACCGACACGGTGCTTGTCACACCCACTGCCGTATCGCTGGGAGATGTCAAACCCGAAGAAAACATCCTGCTGAATCTGGAAGGAGAGATAATAGACTCACCAATGGGTCTGAAGGCGTCAAAAGAGGCCGGGTTCCATCTGGCGGTCTATCAAATTCGGCCGGATGCCGGGGCGATCGCTCATGTTCATCCGCCGTACGCAACCGCGTACTCGAATAAAAGCATGCCGTTGCCACTTGTGACGGTATCGGCAAGGGGGAACCTTAAAAACGTACCGTGTATCGATTGTTTTCTTCCCGGCTCTGAAGAACTGCGGAATTGCGTCATTGAGGGTGTGAAAAACAATCCGGGTATTAATTCCATGCTGATGAAAGAACATGGGATTCTCACTATGGGTTTAACCATTAAACATGCCTATTATTTGGCGGATCTATTGGAAGATACGGCGAAGATCGCCTATATTGAGTCAACCATCCCGAAGATCGCTTAGCCCGGATGAGTCGGCACCAAACAAAAACAATTTCTAAGTCAAATTATGAAAGCACTGGTACTCGAATCATTTAATGCACCGTTAAAACTGGAAACGGTGGAAACACCAAAACCAGGACCGGATGAAATCATCCTGCGGGTGCTTGCCTGCGGAGTCTGCGGTACGGATCTTAAAATTGTATCCGGCTCATTACCTTCTCATATTATTTCATTGCCTCACATCCCCGGACATGAGATCGCGGGTGAAGTTGTTGAGGTGGGATCGGCGGTAAGCGGTGTTGCTCCCGGCGACAGAGGGCTTGCATATCTTTACATCGGTTGCCGGGATTGCGAGATGTGCCGAACCGGAAATGAAAATGTCTGTTTGACCGTAAAACGGTTAGGATTTGAATTGCCCGGAGGGTTTGCCGAGTACGTAAAGCTTCCGGCTTATAACTTCTGCACTTTTGATCCGCTGTTACCAGCAAAGGATATGGCCATCCTGACCGATGCGGTGACCACTTCCTATCACGCCGTCAAATCCATTGCCAAAGTGAGAGCGGGTGAGACCGTCCTCATCGTGGGCTGCGGCGGTTTAGGCATTCATGCCCTTCAATGTTGTAAATTGGCAGGAGCAGACACGATTGTTGCCGATCGAAGAGATGAAGCATTAAAGATGGCTGAGCAGTTCGGTGCTGATGGTGTGCTGAATCCCGATAAATGCGATCCACTGGATTCCGTTCGCGATATGACAGGGGGGCGGGGAGTGGATGCGGTCATTGAGATTGTGGGTTCTGCTATCAGTTTTCAATGGAGCCTTCAGTCTTTGAAACGGAAAGGACTTTTGGCATTGGTGGGGTATGATCCACTGAATCCAGCAAAACTACCAACCATGGATATGCACTATAATGAATGGACCATAGCCGGTACCCGGCTGTCAACCAAACAGGAGTTGATGGAGGTTATTTCTCTGGTGGAAGACGGAAAGATCAAACCGGTGATATCTTCTTTGTATCCCTGGAAAAAGGCAAATACCGTATTAGATACGCTTAAGAGACAAACCGAAATCGGGAGAATGGTTCTAATATTTGACGGTGATAAGGGCTATGATCAAACCAATGATTTAGAAAAGGAGTAATTATGGAAGATTTTTCTATTTATCGATACATGCATTTGGGAATCGTTCATTTCAAGGCGTTTCCGCAAGTTGTAAACGGCGAAGGCCCTGTCGTTGAAACTATGCGGAAAATCGTAGAAGATGATTTTTGGACAGCCATAGAAGTGGGTTGGATCAAGGATGTGAAAAAACGGAATGAAGCGCGAAAACTTCTGGATGTTGCCCATATGGAGGTCTGTTATGCCACACAGCCCAGGGTTCTCGGTCAGAAATTGAACCCAAACTCCTTTGATAAGGTGGAAAGAAACAAAGCCATCAGCAACATGAAAAGCGGAATTGAGGAGGCGTACCAGTTGGGCGCATCCTGTGTTCGTGTGTTGTCAGGAAAAGATCCCGGCGACGAGAAAAGGGAAGATGCAAAAAAGATATTCACCGATACGCTGCGAGAGCTATGTGAGTATACCCGGGAGCTTGGAGATATTCAGCTCTATTTGAAGATATTCGATCGGGACATCGACAAAAAATCGCTGATCGGGCATTTTCAGGATGCGGCCGACGTTGCGGAAGAAGTGTATAAGGACTTTAAAAACTTCGGTATACTTTCAGACCTGTCTCATTTTCCGCTTCTTAAAGAAAAACCGGAAGAGGCCATTCCGTTGGTTATGAAATATCCCATGCATTTTCATATCGGAAATTGTGTCATGCGGGATCGCAAGAATTTTCTCTATGGAGATTTACAGCCGCGGTTCGGAATTCCCGAAGGGGAACTCGACACACCGGAAGTTAGAGATTACTTCAAACTCCTGCTGGATCATAAACTGTTGAATCCTGAAAACAAGCCGGTCATGAGTGTGGAGGTGAGACCGCTGTTGGCTGAAGAATATTCGGAAATTATTATTGCCAATGCAAAACGGGTGATCAAGGAGGCCTGGGCGACGATGTAGCCCGGACTCATGAGATGATATATATTGTAGAGAAAGGAGGTAACGATCCAATTATTGTTTACTGAACCCAAAAAATCAATACAGGAGGCTACCATGAAAAAAAGAATTCTGAGTATCTTATGTACTACGTTTTTGACTATTGTTTTGACTGCCGGTTTGGCATTATCTGCGGATTATCCGACAAAACCGATCAGTTTTTTGATTCCGTTTGGAGCCGGTGGTTCTGCTGATCTTATGGGAAGGGCGCTTGCCAAAGGTACCGAAGGAGTATTGGGACAACCCATCGTCCCCATCAATCGGCCGGGAGCCGGAGGCGGCATTATGTATACGGCTTTGAAAGGATCTGCTGCGGATGGTTATACGGTTGGATGGAATTCAACATCGATCCTTACCTCTACCAATATCGGTAATGTTCCTTTTAAGTATAATGCCTTTGATAATCTTTGTCGGATCGGTTTTACGGCCATGCCCATTGCTGTCCTTTCCGATTCACCTTGGAAGACGTTTAAGGAATTCGTTGCTTATGCCAAGAAAAATCCCGGAAAGATAAAGATCGGAAACGCCGGTACCGGCAGCGCTACCCACTTAACCGCTGTTTTGATGGAGAAAGCAACGGATGTAAAGGTCATTCATGTACCCTTGGGGGCCAAGCGACGGATTCCAAGTCTGCTCGGCGGAGAGGTCGAAGCCATATGCGTGCCCTTGCCGGAAGCAGCCCCGCAGGTTATGGCCGGGAAAGTCCGTATTCTTGCAATGAGCACGGAGAAGAGAGATCCCGGATATAATGACATTCCTACCATGAAGGAACTCGGTTATCCGGTGGTCATGGAGCTCTTCAGAGGGTTGAGTGTTCCCAAAGGCACACCGGCTGCGGTTATCCAGAAACTGGAGAGTGCTTTTGAAAAAGGTGCCGCAGATGCCGGATTTGTGAAAATTGCAACGAAAAAGGGATTTAATATCAGTTTTATGGGTAAAGCTGAATTTGATAAATACCTCAAAGTACAAAACGAAAATGTTGCCAAAGCCATGAAAATGGGCGGACTTGTAAAATAATCGAGATATAAGGGCTGGAACCCTTAAGTTCCAGCCCTGATTATGGTATAGGAATTTCCTTTTTAGGGCAGCACCTTTTCTTTTTTCACGTCGGCAAAAGAAAAATGAATAAATGTCTGTGTTTGCCCTGTGGAATTCCGCTCTGCGGACTCCGTTCCGGAGATTCCACAGGGTAAATCTGTGCCTGTCCCGTGAAATCTGTTTCTATTTCACCGGGATGGGTCTGTGGCTAATTTAAAATAAAGGAAACCGAATGAAAAAGGCCAATATCTGTGTGTCCATCGTAATACTGATGTTTGCCGGTTTCTATGCATATCTCACGACTAAACTACCCGCACGAAATCTTCCCAACACCCTGGGTATTGATTTTATGCCCTGGCTCTTGGTTTCGATTTTATCTCTTCTGGCCATATGGCTTCTACTTCAAAATGTGGTGAACAAAAGTCGGGAAAATTTTGATCCGAAATTGTCTATAAAAGAAGGGTTGGGAGTTCTGTTGCTGACTGTTCTGGTCTATGCCTATGTGAAAGCCATGGAATTGTTCGGTTTCGTGTGGGTAACGCCGATATTTTTGGGCCTTCTGATGGTGATCACCGGATCCAGGAAGTGGAAGGAGATCGTTGTCGTGTCTATCGTGTCGTCATTATGCATTTACGTGTTTTTTCAAAAAATATTTATAGTGATTCTACCTAGCGGGAAAATCTTTTAAGGGGAAATGGTTTAATGGGAGGAAGCGTTGCTGCTGCATTGTTCGACGTTTTGCAGCTTCAGAATATTTTTGCATCGATAATGGGGGTGTTTTTCGGGTTGTTCATCGGTTCCACTCCCGGATTGACCATATCATTGGGGATGGTGCTATTGCTGCCCATCACCTTCAATCTTCCCGCTGTTACTTCCATATGCCTGTTGCTGGGATTATATGCCTCCGGCATGTGTGGGGGTTCCTTATCTGCAATCCTGCTGAATATTCCGGGCACGCCGTCTGCATCGGCAACAGCCATCGACGGGCATGAAATGGCCAAGAGAGGCCGAGCCGGCGAAGCCTTGGGGACAGCCGTGAGCGCTTCTTTTTTCGGCGGCCTATTCGGTTTGACGTGTTTGGTCCTTGCTGCGCCCATGATTGCTAAGTTTGCATTGAATTTCGGAGCGCCCGAGCTGTTTGCCATTGTGCTGTTGGGGCTTACTTTGATTTGCAGCTTCGGTCAGGAATCGGTCGTAAAAGGACTTACTTCAGGGGTAATCGGCCTCATTATCATGACCGTTGGACTGGACCCCATGATGGGGACTCCGCGGTTTACCTTCGGCTACGTTGAACTGCAGGCCGGAATATCCTTTTTGCCGGCAATGATCGGGCTTTTTGCCATTCCTCAGATTTTGATCGGAATCGTCGGAAAAACCCAGGTTATTCCTGAATACCGTGAGAAGCTATCCGGAGTGCTTCCGAAAATCCGAGATATATTCAAACTCACAAAATCGATGCTTTTGGGATCCGCCATCGGAACCGGGATCGGTGCCATACCCGGTGCAGGAGGGCCCATTGCTGTTTTTCTAAGTTACGATTATGCGCGAAAAATTTCAAAACGACCTGAAAATTTCGGAAAAGGCGAACCCGAAGGGATTGCCGCTCCGGAATCTTCCAATAATGCCGTTGCCGGCGGCGCACTGATCCCCATGCTAACACTGGGAATACCGGGCGATCCCATTACCGCTATTCTCCTGGGCGCTCTGATGATTCATGGATTAATTCCCGGACCGTTGCTGTTTCAGCAATCCCCGCAATTTGTATACAGCGTATTTTGGGCGTTCCTGATGGCAAATCTTATGACCCTCTGCCTTACTTTCGCTACCATCAAATTGTGGGTTCGAGTCCTTAAAGTACCGGAGAGAGTTCTGCTTCCCATCATCGTCATTCTCTGCATTGTGGGGACGTATGCCCTCCGAAACACTTTTTTCGACACGGCCGTCATGTTCTGCTTCGGTCTATTGGGTTATTTCATGAAGAAATATGGGTTTCCAGTGGTTCCCATGCTGCTTGCCATTATTTTAGGACCGAATCTCGAAGAGCATTTGAGGATGTCGCTCATTATATCCCAAGGGGATTATTCCATATTTGTCACCCATCCCATAAGTCTTTCGTTTATTATACTGTCGATATTTTCATTTGCAGGCCCCTTGATTAGGCCCTTAATTAAAAATCGAAAAGAATGAGAATAAACCGATGGCGTTTCAGGGTAGGGTTATCTAAAATCTTTGTAGTTGTCGGTAAATAAAAATTTGGAGGCACAAAATGGTACAATCTGAACAATTGAAAATTCCTGATAAAATGAAAGCCTGGGTACTTGGTGATCCCCAGGAATTAACACTAACTGAAAAACCGGTCCCCCAACCCGGACCGGCGGAAGTTTTGCTCAGAATCGATGCCGTAGCCATCTGCGCAACGGATATTGAGATCATATATCATGGCCCTCCAGCCATGATTGAAGGAGAGCTTCCGTTTAACAATAATTTTACGCCCGGCCATGAATATATGGGAACCGTGGTAAAACTGGGAGAGGGTGTGGATGAGTACAACATTGGTGATAGGGTCAGCGTTGAAGTGCACTGCGGGTGCGGACGGTGTGAACGGTGCCGGGAGGGAATGTATACATCCTGCTTAAACTATGGTTTGAACTACGGTGATAAAAACAAGGGGCATCGGGCAAACGGATTTACCACCGACGGAGCATTTGCAGAATATGCAGTCAACCATATCAATACCCTGATGCATGTTCCGGATGAAATGAGTGATGAAGAGGCGACCCTCATTGTTACCGCAGGTACGGCCATGTACGGCATCGACGCTATGGGGGGACTGATTGCAGGCAAAAAACTGGTTGTCACCGGACCGGGACCCATCGGGTTGATGGGAGTTGCCGTGGCCAAGGCGTTGGGTGCCGAACCCGTGATTTTAACGGGGACTCGGGATGCCCGGCTCGAATTGGGTAAAAAACTCGGCGCCGATTATGTGATCAATGTTCGCAACGAAGACCCGGTGGAAGCGGTTCAGAAGATAACCGGAGGAAAAGGTGTCCACTATGTGCTGGAATGTTCGGGTGCTCCCAATGCATTGAATGAGGCGGCAAAGATGGTTAATCGCGGAGGCCGGATCTGCCTTGCTGCTTTTCCCCTAGAACCGGTACCGGTCGATGTGGCGCATCTGGTTCGAAATAATATTTATGTATTCGGAATCCGCGGAGAGGGGCAGGGCGCCACCCATCGAGCAGCCGCATTGATGGCTCAGCGCCGATTTGATGCCTCCCTTATCCATACCCACACGTTTCCGTTGGATGAGTTGCCAACTGCCATAAAATATGCCCGTGAACGGATCGAGGATGCCATTAAAGTTGTTGTGAAGAGAGCAAAGTGACACCATGAAAACCCAAATTTCAAAATTAAACCACTAAGCTAAGGAATGGAATTCACATGGAAAATAGAAAACACGTATTTCCTTTGGGAAAAGCAACTGAGAAGTTGACCCATGGCGGATCCGCCATTTTTCGAATCCTTATGGATGAACCTTCCTGTGGTGCAAAGAATTTTTCATTACTCGTAAACACCATGAAGGCGGGGTTGAATTGCAATGTCACCGGCACGGGTCATTCTCATGAAGGAGAGCATTGCATGTATACGCTCTCCGGGAGAGGAGGAATCCGTATCGACGGTGAAGAATTCAACCTGGAACCGAATATGGCGGTCTATGTGCCGCCGGGAGCCATGCATTTCATGTGGGCCGAGCCGGAGGAGGATTTCACTTATATCGTCATCTATTCACCGCCCGGACCGGAAAAACAGTTATAAAACTTCAGAGTGTCCCAAAATGAAAAAGACGGTTTTGCTTATCGCCACATTCGACACAAAAGGAAAGGAGGCACAGTATTTAAAACAATGTATCGAATCTCGTGGATTGAATGTCCTTACCCTTGATGCGGGTATACTTGGCGCTTCTGAGATGCCAGTGGATATCGGTAGAGAAGAAATCTCAGAGCGCGGCGGAATATCGTTAGAAGAGGCCATTGAAACGGGAGATAAAGGAAAATGCATCATTAATATGATGCGCGGGACAGAGGCGTACTGCGAAGAACTGTTTGAGAACAACCGTATGGACGGGGTTATCGGTATCGGTGGAGCCCAGGGAACCGATATCGCCTGTGCCGGAATGAGAATACTCCCCACCGGAATGCCGAAACTGATGGTATCCACGGTTGCCTCGGGAAAAACGCCTTTCGGTCCATTTATCGGAACCAAAGATATCACCATGATGCACTCGGTGGCAGACATTCAGGGCTTAAATTTCTTAACCAGACGGATTCTGGATAACGCTGCAGGCGCCATTTGCGGTATGCTTAAGGAGTTTACAACTCTGCTACCGGAGCCGGAAGGGATACCCGTCGCCATGTCCATGCTGGGAACCACAACGCCGGGCGCATTGCGCTGCAAGGGATTCCTGGAAGAAAAAGGATATGAAGTGGTTACGTTTCATCAAAATGGAACCGGTGGAATTGCCATGGAAGATATGATAAGAGGCGGCGCCTTTAAAGCGGTGCTGGATCTCGCACTCCATGAAATCGGTGATCGATATAAGGGGGGACTTCACGGCGCCATTCGAGAAGACCGATTGGAAGCAGCCGGCGACATGGGAATTCCTCAAATCGTTGCCCCGGGAAGTATAAATTATGCTGTATTGGGACCACTCGATTCTTTATCCCCTGAAATGAAAGCGCGAAAACTTATCGTACACAATCCCAATCTGACCCTGGTTCGATTATCGACCGAAGAACTTCAGGATGTCGGGAAACTGGTTGCGGAAAAGCTGAACCGAACAAAAGGTGCGACCCATGTCTTCATTCCACTTAAAGGGTTTTCCTTTCCGGACAGGGAAGGGCTTCCTCATTGGGACCCTGAAGGCAATCAGGCGTTTATCGATGCGTTGAAGCAGAATATCAGATCGGATATTCCGCTCACGGAGCTGGATGCACACATCAATGATCCGAATTTCATCGATCCGGTGGCGGATGCATTCATTGCTATTATGGATAACTATATTGTTTAGGAATTTCCTTTTTAGGAAAACTCCTTTTCTTTTTGCCACGTCGGCAAAAGAAAAATTGATAAATGTCTGTGTATGTCTGTGGCTAATTTAGCGAATTGAGGATAAGAGATATGCCCAATCGACTTGAGAAAAGAATCGCAATCGTAACGGGTGCGGGCCGGGGAATGGGGTACGCCATTGCCAAAGCGCTCCTTGCAGAAGGGGCAAAAGTTGCCATCGTTGATATTGATGAAGATGCCGTAAAAGAGGCAGTGCGCGAACTGGATCCAGAGGCGACAAGCGTAATAGGCCGTTCAGTGGATGTTTCCAATAAATCTCAAGTTACGGAATTTGTTCGGGAAGTAAAATCGCTTTGGGGACAAATCGATATACTGGTGAATAATGCCGGCGGAGCGTTGCATACGCCTCACCAACTGGAAGATATCGAAGAGAAACACTGGGATCTGGTTGTAAACGTAAACCTTAAAGGGGCTTTTTTATTCTGCCAGGCCGTCATTCCATCCATGGCCGAGCGTGGAAAGGGTTCCATTATAAACATGTCTGCATTGGCCGGACATTGGAGAGCCTCCCTTGCCGGCGTTCAATATACGGCGGCAAAAGCCGGATTAGAGGGACTCAATCGGCAACTGGCTTACGACTGGGGCAAAGCTGGAATTCGGGTCAATGCCGTAGCGCCCACGGTTACCATGACCGGAGATCGGATCCGCTCACTTTGGGACGGTAAGAGTAAATCGGATCAAGAAAAAGTACTGGCTGCCATCCCCCTTGGCAGGCTGGGTACGCCTGAAGAGGTGGCATCGGTGGTGATGTTCTTGGCTTCCGATGAGTCCGGCTACATCACCGGTATTACAGTGGATATCGCTGGCGGGCGATACCTGAGATAGGTTTTAAGGGAACGATAATAAAGTTGAAAGAATGGAATATGAAATCAGGACGACGCATATTACTGCCGCAGCCTATTGAAGCGGAAGCGGTAACCCTTCTGGAAAATGCAAACTGCAATCTTATCCTTGCGCCGGAGCCGAAATTCGAAACCGTCTCACCGTTACTGAAAGATGTACAGGGCATTGTGTTGAGAACCGGCATAAGCATAACGCCGGAGCTATTAGCCCATGCCGACGAATTGCTTGTGATTTCGCGGACCGGAGGCGGACTGGATAACGTGGATGTAAAAGCCGCTACCGAAAAGGAGATTATCGTAACCTCCAACCTCGGTGTGAATACTAGCAGTGTGGTTGAACACGCGCTGTCGTTGAT
>CAYSUA010000081.1:0-10704 GCA_964433795.1 uncultured Desulfobacteraceae bacterium
ACCGCAAAAAAGATCATCGCGACGCTGCAAGGCCGTATGGAGAAGTTTGCATTGACGGAAGCTCAAGAATCGTTTCCGGCCGGGTATTCAGAAGATGTTATCAAGCAGGTTATGGAGGTTTTGGTATCCCAGCTCGGTCACAAGACTGTCGATGCCAGGAGAATGATTTCAGAGGCCTTGAAAAGAAGAAGCACCGTGACATCGGCTGAAGAATTATTTGATGAGATCTATCTAAGTGGAGTAACCGAATGACGGAAAATCAGTGGGACCCTGAGCACGGTATTGTATCGGGCGTATGTCTTCCGGATGATCAGGAATCTGATATCCTATCGTTGCGTCCCACACAACTGTCCGAATATATTGGTCAATCCGAGGTGGTGGAAACTCTGAAAATCGCCATCGAAGCCGCGAGACTGCGGAACGAGCCGATTGATCATGTTCTTTTTCATGGACCGCCGGGGCTTGGGAAAACCACGCTGGCCCATATCATCGCAAACGAAATGGGACGGGGAATCATCATCACATCAGGGCCCGCCCTTGAAAAGGGCGGCGATTTAATCGGTATTTTGACGCACCTGGAAGAGGGAGATGTCCTGTTTGTGGATGAAATGCACAGGACTCCGAAATCGGTTGAAGAATTTCTTTATCCGGCCATGGAAGATTTTGCCGTCGATTTTGTATTCGATAAAGGGATACATGCAAGAACGCACCGGTATCGATTAAACCGGTTTGTGCTGGTGGGAGCCACCACGCGGGTCGGACTGCTTTCCGCACCGCTTAGAGATCGATTCGGTATTTTTAGAAACCTTGATTTCTATTCCGAAGAAGATCTGGTTGAGATCGTCGTGCGATCGGCCCGGCTTCTGGATGTGGAGATCGATGATTCAGGCGCACAAGAACTATCCAAACGGTCCAGAGGGACTCCCCGTATTGTAAATCGACTGCTTAAACGGGTTCGAGATTACGCACAGGTAAAAGCGGACGGCAGAATCACTCAAAAGACCGTCCATCCGGCGCTGGCTTTAGAGGGCGTGGATGATATCGGACTGACCAACTTGGATCGACAATATATTAAGACCATTATCGATTTTTATAAAGGGGGGCCCGTCGGCATTGAAGCCATTGCCGCAACACTCCAGGAAGAGACCGATACCCTGGTGGATGTGATAGAGCCGTATCTGTTAAAGATAGGACACATTGTGCGAACGTCTTCCGGCCGAAAAGTCTCGGAAGCAGGATTCAAACACCTGGGTTATCGATTTCAGGGCAATATATTTGGATAGATCATGCCCATCATAACGTTACTGACGGATTTTGGTGTTCAGGATGAATTTGTAGGGGTGATGAAAGGGGTGATCCTTTCCATCAATCCCTCTGTCACCGTGGTCGACATCACCCATTCCATTGATCCCCAGGATCTTGTTCAGGGAGCGTATTTCATCCCATATGCATACCCTTACTTTCCCTTAGAAACGATCCATGTCGTTGTCGTAGATCCCGGAGTCGGCAGCGAACGCAAAATCATTGCACTTAAAAAGAACGGGCACATATTCCTTGCACCGGACAATGGTATCTTGACTCTGCTTGTGGAGGACGGCAACGTCGAAGCCGTTGTGCAGGTGGATAATCCCGATTATTTTCTACACCCCACCAGCCACACCTTCCATGGTCGCGACATATTCGCTCCTGTTTCCGCTCATCTTTCCAAAGGGGTCGGTCTGGAATCCATCGGAAAATCCGTGGACGTTTCCTCCCTCTTCCTGTTGTCCATTTCAAAACCGTATGTTTCCGAAGCCGGGGAACTTATGGGGCGGGTTGTTCATGTGGATCGGTTCGGAAATATTATGACCAATATTAGAAAGAGCCATTTGAAGGCGTTGAAGCCGGAGAAAGGTAGATATGCTGCCGGTATCCGTATTGGAAATATACCCATAAGCAAGATTTCCGACAGCTATGAAAGTGTTTTGCCGGGCGAACTGGTTGCGGTTTTCGGCAGCCGCGGGTTTCTTGAATTCGCCGTCAATTGCGGAAATGCTTCAAAACGGTTGAAAGTCGGAAAAGGCGAAGACGTCAGAATTTCCATTGGGAAGGGTTGATTTATCGTCCCTGTGGTATTTGACAAATACTTAGTTTTATTATAATAAATTACCATACACGACACGGCGGCTGTCAACTAATCCTGCGAACGGAGGAGGAGGTATTGATCTCTAAAAAATCGATTAGAGTTTATTTTCAAGGGCTTATCCTTATCCTGCTATTTATTCTGACCACCGGTGGTTTTTCATCCATTTCAGCTAAGAAGCGATTATCGCGTATTCCGAATGTCCTTGTTTCCTTCGGACCTGAGCAAGGTTCCGAACATGCCATCGTGGTGGAAACAAGCACTCAAACACTTTATCTGTTTTCTTATGACGGCAGTTTCAAAGAGATAAAAAACCATCGTGTATCCACGGGAGAAACGCCCGGAGCAAAGTTACGGTCCGGTGACAGAAAAACCCCGGTTGGCGTTTATTTCTTCATAAAGAAATTTAAGAAACGGGACCTGGCCCCGATCTATGGTACACGGGCATTTCCCATGGATTATCCGAATGTTTTGGATCGGCAGGCCGGACGCAGCGGGAACGCCATATGGATGCACGGCACCAATAAACCGATTAAGCCTCGTGATTCCAATGGTTGCATCGCTTTGGCCAATCCGCATATCGACGCGTTGGATTCATACATCACTCTCAATCGTACGCCGATTATCGTTGTGGACACGTTGTCCTATACCTCCGTTAAGAAATTAGATTCTACCAAAGCATCCGTGTTGCGGTTTTTATCCTCATGGAACAATGCGCTACAAACCGGCACCTATCACCAGTTTCTGAGTTACTATCATCCAGATTATCTCCCGGAAATCGACTGGTGGCCTGAATGGGGCCGGATTAAAAAAGCCATGGGCACCTCCTATGCTTTGGCACAAATCGATTTGGATAAAATCGCCATCTATCGTTATAGCGGCGTTTATGTGGCGTTGTTTGATCAGACCCTAAAGTCGGAAACCGGCAGTAAATTGATCGGAACCCGAAAACTCTTTTTTAAAAAAGATGGAAAAAGATTTCGAATCATCGGAGATGAATACCAGTCCCATCCGTTTCCGAAAGAGAAAAAGAAGAGAAAACAACCGTTTCTTGTCGCTTTTCATAAAAACAAAATCAAACCCAAACCCAAAATCAAACCCAAAATCAAACCCAAAAAGGAATCCGACGAAATCGCAAAGACCATCGAGGGTTGGTTGAAAGCATGGTCTTCAAAGGACATTCGGCGATACGGGGCCTATTATGCCAAGGGATTTCGATCCCAGGGAAAGAATCGGAAATCATGGTTACAGTATAAAAAACAACTCAATAAAAAGTATAAATATATTAGAGTATCCAAGAAGAATTTGACGATTCAAAATGGGAAGAAGAAAAGTATAGCCACTTTCATCCAGACTTATAAATCTCCCAAGTTTAAAGCCGTTGGTCGAAAACGGTTAATGCTCATAAAGGAAAGTGGGCGATGGAAGATATTGAGAGAGACATACAGAAAGCTATAAAGGATCCGGCCTTTACCAAACCCAAAAAACGATCCAAACACTGGACCTTACTGTTTGTCGGTGATCAAGGGAAAGTCATCAGAATCAGGAATTTTAAATTTCTGGTTGCTGCTTGGATATCCGCCATATTTATAACAACGGCTGCCGCCGCAATTTTTTTCTATCTCTATCAGGCCAAAACCGAAGAGATGGTTTCACTGAAACAGGTTTTGACCGGCTCCCAAAAAAGAGCGAAATCTTTGCGGGATGAGAAAGACATCCTCATGGCGCGGCTTGTGCTGGTGGAATCGAAGATAAAATCCGGTCAACCTAAACCCGAGAAAAAAAAGATCGAAAAACCCCCAAAGCCGGAACCGATAACGGAGATATCTCCGTTGCCGGCGCCTGAACCGACCCGACCGATTAAAACCGTTGAGATTCCCCCACCAAGGGACAGCATCGAAACGGATCAAGACGAAGAACCGGCCCAAGAGACAATCGCCCAAGATTCCGATGAAGAAGAATCGATTGAGGTTCTCGCGATAGATGATTTCTTTGCACTGATTGAAGAAGACAGCAATACGTTGCGGATTAAATATAAGATAAGAAACGTAAGTCAAAGTTCTAAATCGGTTGCCGGCCGTACATTCATGATACTGAAAGGGAAGGAAGAAGATCAAAAGAATTGGATGGTCTTCCCGGAGGCTTCGATGACTAAAGGCAGACCTTCCCAGATTAATAACGGGAGATCCTTTTCGATAACCCGATTTAAAACAATCCGATTCAAAGCCCCCTATAAAAACGGAGACAAACCATTTTCTGCGGCTACCATACTGGTGTATTCGGCTGACGGTGAACTATTACTCGAAAAGAACTTTCCCATAAAAAAAGGGGGAGAAGATTCTATCCCCACAAATTAGAATTTCATATCATTCATGTCTGATTTAAAAAGCAGAAAATCGTTTTTCATTGATAGCCGGTTGATGTCAGCTGCCTTGCTGCTGATGTGCATCATTATTCTTCCGGGATCGGCATTTTCCCAAAAAAGGAGTCATTCGGTCTTTTTTAGAGGAACCGATTACGAACTCCGTGTATACCGGATCAGTGGGGAGTTGCCCGGCAAGACATTGCTGCTCATCGGCGGTATCCAAGGGGATGAGCCGGGCGGGTTTCTATCTGCCGATCAATATGCCGATATCAGCTTGGCCAAAGGAAATCTGATTGTTGTTCCGAGAGCCAATTTTCGGTCCATCGTTCTAAAACGCCGGAAGATCAATGAAGACATGAATCGCAAATTTGCCGAAGATCGAAAGAAAAACTATGAAACCAAGATTGTTTCAATTTTAAAAAGACTCATACAGGAAAGCGACTGCCTCCTCAATCTTCACGATGGATCCGGGTTTTATTCAAATAACTGGGAAGGGCCGAATCGAAATCCCCTGCGATTCGGACAATCGATCATTGCCGATGCCGATACCTTTCAGAACCCGAAGACGGGCGAAATGCTCCGGTTGGGCAACATTGCCCGCTCGGTTGCGGATCGGATGAATAAACAGATAAAAAACCCTAAATACCACTTCCATTTCAACAATCATCGAACTCATGAAGCGGCATCTAAGCATAAAGAACAGCGAAAATCGGCCACCTATTATGCCCTTCACACCTGGGGTATTCCGGCCTTCGGAATCGAAACCAGTAAATCCCTCTCTTTGGAGCTGAAGGTCCGCCATCATAATCTAGCAATAAAGGCGTTCATGAAACGGTTTGAGATCATACCCGAAACCCCCGGGATTAATCTGGATCCGCCAAAACTAGACTATCTCGTTATTGCGGTGAATAATGCGTTGCCGGTGGTGGTGCGAAATCAGCAAACACTATACGTTGCGCCCGGGGATATGGTTATGATTTCCCACATCGAAGCTAATTACGAGCGCGGCTTGACTGCCGATCTTGAGAAATATGGAACCGTAAGCGACATGCGGAAACAGTTTCCTATTACCAGACCTACCCGCGTCGTTGTCCGGAAAGATTACTACCCTTGCGGCAGTGTTTTTATCGCCCTTAACGGCGGAGAGAAGAAACAGACAATACCGTCCAGGGTCGCTTCCGTTTCCAAGGTTCCGGATGCTCCTGCGAGATTAAAAGATTTTAAAATCCGCGTTAACGGAGAGAAGAGAAGCTACGCTATCTATGATCGGGCAACGATAAAGAAAGGAGATCTCCTTGAAATTATGGATGTAACGGCGCATCATGGAGATCCTTCCGCCTGGGTCGTCAACTTCAAGGGTTTTGTGGGCGATAGGAAAAATAATACCGGAGAAGACAGAGGGTATGTAATCCATACGGATAAGGATTTATGGAAGCGGTATTCGCTCCGTAAAAAAGGGAGATCCTATCAGATCGTCGTCACTCATGAAGACAGAATTTTGGGGAAACTATATATAGATCTGGAAGACGCCTTGCCTGAGAAGATTCAGTGAATTCAGCAAAGCAATACTCGATTTATGAAAAATTGAATATTTTCGATTGAATATTGAAAATTGAAGGAAATCTATCGATTTATATTAAAAAGATAGAGCGAAGCGATTCAACCAATATTCAATCTTCAATAATCAATAGTCAATCAGGTTCCGGCTTGTCCGGATTAGGAGATGCATTGTGAAGAAAATAGCGAAAGAATTTTCCATCATCGATAGAGACCTCACGGTGGAAGGAATCTTGTCGTCCAAAGGAAAACTGGTTGTCAAAGGTACCGTTCGGGGTAAGTTGGATGGAGAAACGGTGATCATAGCCAAAGAGGGGGCTGTCTATGCCGAGACCAAGGTCGCCAGCATGACGGTCGCCGGTATTTTCGAGGGGAATGTGAAGGCTTCGGAAGAACTGGTTATTCTCTCAACCGGAAAATGTTCCGGTAGGGTTGTATGCAAAAATCTGGTGATCGAAGCCAAAGGAATTTTGAATGCTCAGGTGAGCTGTATCTCCCAGGAAGCTTCTGAAACAGAAGAAACTTTGTCCGCCTCCATTGAGGTATAAGCGTCCGAACGCTACCTCAATTTCTCTTTCCTGCCGATTCTGAATAAATGAAAATAATCTTTTAGATCGATTTTTGTATTCTTGAAATTGTCAAACGTCACATCTTTAAAATTAAGCCCGGATTTCTGTTTGATGATTTCAAACAGGGCCAGATAGTTTAAAAGAATCCGTTCTTTCCATTTTAAACCTAGACCATCGGAAATGGGTTCGATGGTTTCTCCGGTTCCTTCGATTTCAATAAAACTTCCAAAGGGCAGGGTATCGATACAGATAACGGATTTATTCACCATAAAGGTTTCCCGCCACTTTTCATACACTTGTTCCCGGTGAAAACCGATGGCTTCAAGAATTTGTTGCATCATGCTAAAATCGTTAACTTCCACTTCCAACTCTTTGAATATTTTAAATTGGTTTTCACCGTCGGGATGCTCTGATTTGAAAGTGAGCGTTGTTTTTTTATCTCTTCGAAGTCTTAATAAGGCACGTCGACGGATGAAACTGTTTTTATCATCTTCAAACCGAATATTTGTTTCAAAACACCGGCCCTGAGATTGGGCGCCCAAATCCATGATCCGTTTGCGGATTCGATCGATATGATTAATATGGAATTTAACTTCGATTTCTAGAGGTTCCATTTTGATATATAGTTCCTTTTTAAAATGATGGGTTGAAAGAATACTAAGTGTTGATGCTTCTGAAAGTCAAGGGATTGGTTAGTCCGGATTTCCATTTGACACCCCCGCATGCTTTTTATATTTTGATCCAAATTCAAAGCAGATTTGCATCTCATATCCTTGGGAATATTTTCCAATGGATAATAATTTATTCCGGTTATGCAAAAACCTCAGGTCAAGCACTTGCGGCTCATCTCCAAAGCCTATTCCTGTAAGTAACTTGGGCTTTGTGCATAACCGCATAATTTATTACAGGGGATGACACGTGGAGGTGTGATATGACCCGAAATTTAGGCGATGCCTGGTATCTTGGAATCGATTTGGGTACAGGCAGCTGTAAATCCGTTATTGTTGATACAGAAGGCAAGGTGCTGGGATTCGGTGTCGGTCAATATGAGAGCAGCGATGTGCAGGCAAAATGGAGGGAACAGAATCCCGAGGCCATGGTTTCCGGTCTGGTGCAATCAGCGAAGGCGGCCATGGATGATGCTGAGGTTTCTCCCAATCGTTGTGCCGGCTTAAGCTTGGGGGCCGCGCTCCACGGCATTCTGGCAATAGACAAGAAGGGCAAGCCGTTAACCGGTGTGATGACCTGGGCGGATGACCGGGCCTCCCACCAGGCAAAGAAGATAAAAGGGGAAATCGATCCGGCGGCGCTGTATCAAGAAACCGGATGTCCGGTGCACTGGATGTATCCGTTGTACAAAATACTTTGGATTCGCGAAGAAGAACCCGATATTTTTCGGGCCGCAGATCGGTTTATATCCGCTAAAGAGTATATGACGAAACGTCTTACCGGCCAATACATGGTCGACTATGCCCTTGCATCCGGAACCGGACTGTTAAATGTTCGCACCCTTAAATGGAATACCACGGCTCTTGAGCTGGCGGGTATCCGTGCAGAGCGGCTTTCACCGCTATGCAGCCCAAAAGAAAAGATCTCAAAGATCGATCCGGAACTCGCCCGTCAAATCGGAATTCCCGAGACCACCCCGTTTGTATTGGGTTCCTCGGATGCAGCCAATTCCAATTTCGGTGCGGGTGCGGTTCATGCCTGGCAAGGAACTTGTATGATCGGAACCAGTGGTGCATTCCGGATTATTTCACCCAAACCCATACTGGATCCCCTTGCCCGCGGCTGGTGCTATGTGTTTGACGATGATCACTGGCTGGTGGGCGGCGCCATCAACAATGGCGGGGTGGCGCTGTCCTGGCTTCAAGATGCCTTTAATTCGGCCTTGAAGGAAAGCAAAGGGGCCGAGCCGCTTTCTTTTGATGATTTGATTCGGTTGGCCGAACAGGCCGGATGCGGGGCCCAAGGGGTTCTATGTCTTCCATTTTTTGCCGGAGAACGCAGCCCCAATTGGAACTTGAATTCAAGGGCAATGTTTTTCGGCCTGACCCTGAAACACGATGCCCGGCATATGGCCCGGGCACTGCTTGAAGGCGTTTCCTTTCGCATGCGAAACCTTGGCGAAATTTTGGAAGAAATATCGGGCGATATCCGACAAATCCGTGCCTCAGGCGGATTTACGCGTTCTTCGTTTTGGTTGCAGATCCTTTCGGACACCATAAACCGGGAAATGGTGGTCCCGGCATGGGGAGAAACATCGGGCCGCGGTGCTGCATTTTGGGCGATGCTGGGAACCGGGGGGATGTCCGACATTACAGAGGCTATCGACAAAGTGGAACTCTCTGAAACCTATCTTCCAAACGAGGATCGTGCACAGGTTTATGATAATTTATTCGAAATTTACAAATCCTTATATGGAGCGGTGAGTCCATATTTTGAAGGAATAGCAAAAATACAGGAAAAGCTAACGGGGAAGAATCATTTATGAATCAAGAATTGAAAAGCAAACGAGTTATGGTGACCACCACTTCATTCGGCAAGACGGATCCCGCTCTCCGGCCGACCCTTGAAGAATCTGCCGGCAAGGTTGCCTATAATCCCAAAGGGCGACCCCTTTCGGCAGAAGAATTAACGCCTCTCATTCAAGAGATTGACGGCCTCATTGCCGGTTTAGATCATATCAGCGCTTCTGTTATCCATGCGGCAAAAAAACTGAGGGTGATTTCTCGGTACGGAATAGGAGTGGATCGCGTGGATCTAAAAGCGGCTACCGAAAAGGGGATTGTGGTTACCAATACCCCCGGAGCCAATGCATCGGCTGTGGCGGAACTTACCATCGGTTTCATACTCGGTCTGGCGCGTAATCTTTGTGTAGCCGATGCTGCTGCCCACCGCGGAGAGTGGCCCCGGTTTACCGGTATCGGGATGCGTGGAAAGATTGTCGGGCTTATGGGGTTGGGCTCTATCGGGCGAGCGGTGGCTTCCAGGCTTGGACCGTTCGGTTGCCGCATCCTGGCCTGCGACCCGGTGATGTCAAGAGAGGAAGCGGAAGATCTGGGTGTCCAACCGGTTTCCAAGGAGGAGTTGTTCTCCCAAGCCGATTTTATATCGCTTCATGTCCCCGCTACACCCGAGACCATCGGTATGATCGATAAAAATGCATTTAACCGGATGAAGGAAGGTGTGTATTTAATCAACACGGCCCGAGGGGAACTCATCGAAGAAGCCGCGTTAAAAGAAGCCCTGGATACCGGACGCCTGAAAGGCGCCGCCCTGGATGTATTTAAAGCGGAACCCCTGGAAAAGAGCCATTTTCTGCTTCAATATCCCCAGGTAATCCTAACACCTCATATGGCTGCCCACACCGACGAAGCCATGAACCAGATGGGATGGTCCGCTATGAAGGACTGTTTGGCAGTGCTTCGGGGTGAGCGTCCTGAACACATTGTCAATCCCGAGGTATATATTTGATAATTTTTTCTTGATTTCTATTAAAATATCATTTATATCTCCCCAATTGTAATTTCGTTGAGGAGAGCTATCGTGAAAAAGTATACATATAGTGCCAAAGACTCGGATAACCCTGGAAAATGGCGGGTGGTTAATGCCGAGGGTATTGTTCTAGGAAGACTGGCCACTCAAGTTGCCAGCTATCTGAGAGGCAAACATAATCCTATGTACACCCCTCATGTGGATACAGGGGACGGGGTTATTGTCATCAATGCAGACAAGATTGTCTTAACGGGTAAAAAATGGAGCCAAAAGGTCTATTACCGTCACAGCGGTTATATCGGCGGCCTCAAATCGATCACCGCCAAAAAGCTACATGACAAAAGACCAGAGGATATCGTCCGGTTTGCGGTAAAGGGGATGCTTCCCAAGAATAAACTCGGAAGAAAGCTTTATCGGAAACTTAAAGTATATACCGGAGATCAACATCCGCACGAAGCCCAACAACCGGAAGTATCGGAAATTTAAATCAATATATAATATACGGAATCCCTAACCCGGACAAGTCGGAAAAGTGCCAAAAAACAATTCGCCACAAAGTCACAAAGACACAAAGATATTATTTTTTATTTTCT
>CAYSUA010000081.1:10714-14317 GCA_964433795.1 uncultured Desulfobacteraceae bacterium
GCAGGATGAAAAAAGTTTTGCCATAATAAACACAAAATCTACAAATAAGAAAAACAGATTAAAACGAGGAGTACATGGAAGCAGAAATTATTTATGCCACAGGAAGAAGAAAATCTTCCATTGCCAAAACCTGGATAAAATCCGGAAACGGAGAGGTTGTCATTAACGGCAAACCCATGGATGATTATTTTTCATTGGAAACAGCCAAAACCGTGGCGCTGCAGCCACTGGTTCTCACCAATACCAGAGATTCATATGACATAAAGGTTCGGGTGTTGGGGGGCGGCACAACCGGACAAGCCGGCGCCATTCGACACGGCATTACCCGGGCTCTGATTCAGGCGAACCCGGATTTGCGCGCACAATTGAAAAAAGCCGGTTTTGTGAGGAGAGACCCCAGGACCAAAGAGCGGAAAAAATACGGACAACGGGGAGCCCGAGCTCGTTTTCAGTTTTCAAAACGTTAATCTATTTTCAGGTTTTTGTTTTACTTCCAACGGGGAATCGAGACCGATTCGGTTCCCCGTTTCATATAATAATCACCTCATCCGGAAATCGATTCAGCTGCTTCAGTCCTTGAGCTGTAACCACATGGGTATTCTCAATACCCACCACGCCTTTTCCGGGAAAGATCAATTTCGGCTCCAGAGCGATTATCATTCCTTCCTCAAGGATCAAGTCTTGGCCTTTGGCAAGAAACGGGTATTCGTCCACTTCAAGTCCGATGCCGTGACCCACAAATGGAACCCGCTTGGGATCGGCCCCCATGAAATAGTCTGAATAGCCCCTGTTATCGACGTGCTCAAGGGCTAGGGCATAAAGATCTCCAGCCTTTCTGCCCGGTTTTGCCTCCTTTTTCAGCTTTTCTTGAACTTCGATCATGGCCTCATGGGCAGACATCAGCGGTTCCGGTAGAGAATTGATGGCAAAAATCCGGGTCTGATCGGAAAGGTATCCGTTGTGGGTAAAAATAAAATCCACCAATACCGGTTCTTGCGCTCTGATTTTTCTAAAACCCGGCCCCTGTGCCACTGCAGGCGAGATCCCTTCTCCCCCGGTGGGGGATGCCATGTAACTTGAAACCGCAGCAGTAGAACCGGCCATCAAATGCCCATAAAACATCTCTCCGCCCCACATTCGCATCCGGACAATCCCCTGATGTCCCAGTTTTCGCATAAATGCTTCAACTTTTCCGGAAAACTCGATTTCGGAAATACCGTCACCTATAAGATCCTTTACATTATCTAAAACCCTATCGGCCAAGCCGGCAGCGGTTTGAATACATTCAATTTCCCCAGGAGATTTTGCTGCCCGGATCAATCGGATGTCATGGGAGATATCTCTCAATTCAGTGCCGGTAAAAAGTTCCTTGTAGTAAAAATACAGGTTGGCCGGAAGCACATCGCCTTCATACCCAAGGAGGCGCGGCATTTTATATCCCTTCCGTTTCAGTAGGGTCGGGATTTCTTTTGGGCTCTCAACCGGTTCAATCAGACGGATGGCCGACTCTGCTTTTGCCCGATCGTAATCCTTTCGAACCATCAACAACGGTTCGCCTTCTGATGGAATATATAAGTAGGATTGTTGAACGGTTCCGGCAAAATAGTAGAGGTCGGTGTTTTGTAGAATCAACGCTCCATCGATGGATTGCTCCCTCAGGCGTTCATTCAGTCGTTGGATTCGGTTTCGAAAATCTTCTTCCTGAAACGAATCTGCATCCTTGAGCATATTCATCATCATATTACCATTAATACACTCATGCGGGTCAATTCAAGTTCAAAACGGTTCTTTATTCCAGGCCGCTTGAAAAAATACCTGTGTTAATATATAGTTTTTCCGGGTTGTTAAATGGTCTCGCGACCCACAGGCATTAGATTTCGTTTTCTTTGAACAACGAACTCAGAAACTATTCTAAACACACTATTCTGATGACAGCATACTTCATCCGCCGATTTCTTCTGATCATACCCACCTTCATTGGCATTACCATTATGGTATTCATCGTCACCCGGTTTGTTCCCGGGGGGCCCATCGAACGATTCATTGCACAGGCTCAGCAGATGCCGAGCATTCAGGGAGGGGCCGGTGCCAGCCCTGAGGAGAATCAACCCCTTTCCGAAGACCAGATCGCAGAACTGAAGCGATATTACGGGTTCGATAAACCGGTTCTGGTGAGCTACTTTCTGTGGCTCGGAAAAGTGCTGACCGGAGATCTGGGAAACTCCACCAGATATTACGAGCCGGTCTGGAATATGATTAAGAGCCGGATTCCCATTTCCCTCTTCTTCGGGGTCATTACGCTGGTGCTGACGTACAGTATCTGTATCCCGCTTGGGGTTACCAAAGCTATCCGGCACAAGAGCAATTTCGACAATGCCTCATCCTTCGTCGTGTTTGCCGGATATGCGGTTCCGGGGTGGGTCGTGGGGGTCTTCATGCTGGTGATATTCGCATCCCATTGGGAGGTCTTTCCCTTGGGGGATCTTGTCAGTGATAATTTTGAAGAGTTATCCTTTATCGGCAAGCATCTGGATCTCATCTGGCACGCGATTTTACCCCTGATGGCCTATCTGCTCGGCGCATTCACCATGATGACCTTTCTGATGAAGAACACTCTCATGGACAACCTGGCCTCGGATTACGTCCGTACGGCGATTTCAAAGGGGCTGCCATTTCGCCAGGCCATATTCAAGCATGCACTGCGAAACAGCCTGATCCCCATTGCAACCGGTTTCGGGAACAATGTGTCCGTTATCCTCACCGGTTCCCTGTTTATTGAAAAAGTATTCAATATCAACGGGATGGGTTTGCTCGGCTATGAGGCGGTGTTGGATCGGGACTATCCGGTGGTGATGGGAATCCTGGTGATTTCCTCGCTACTATTTTTGATAGGGAATATCCTTTCAGACATCTGTGTTGCCATTGTCGACCCGAGGGTTAAATTCGAATAGGACAAATTCATTAAAAAATGATGGCTTTCAACCCCCAAACCTTGAGAAAACTGAAGCGCTTTCGATCCATCAAGCGTGGCTATTACTCTTTTACCATAATCGTCCTCCTAATATTCGTTTCCCTCTTTGCCGAGCTGTTTGTCAATAACCGGGCCCTCATCGTCCGTTATGAAGGGAGATATTATTTTCCAACCTATGGGGAAATGATCCCCGCCCATACCTTCGATCTGGAGCAGGATTACGAAACGAATTATCGCGAATTGAAACAAAGATTCAGAGAGGCGGAGAGGGGCAATTGGGTATTGATGCCGTTGGTTCCCTTCAATCCCTATGAAAACGACTTCAAGGAGAACGAGTTTCCACCGCTTCCACCAAGTTTCAAGGAAAAGCACTTTCTGGGAACCGACTCTGCCGGCAGGGATGTGCTGGCCCGATTGGTCTATGGATTCCGAATGGCCATCTTTTTTTCCATTCTTCTACTTGTGGTTTCCTACATCTTGGGCATCAGCATCGGTTGCGCCATGGGATATTTCGGCGGCAAGTTTGATCTCTTCTTCCAGCGGATCATTGAAATCTGGTCAAATGTGCCCTTTCTCTATGTGGTTATCATCATCTCTTCCATCGTCGTTCCCAATTTTCTTGTTTTAATACT
>CAYSUA010000082.1:0-14263 GCA_964433795.1 uncultured Desulfobacteraceae bacterium
GACGACCACAACCTACACGACCTTGGATACCACCACCACCACTACCGATCCGCCATCCGATCCTACACCCGATCCGCCATCACCGACGGTGGCGAATTTTACCGGCAAATTTTTGAGCATTCAGGTGGATACGGATACCGGTACCACAACCGGGGACGCCATATGGTCCGGCTCTTCGAGTGCCGATTCCACGGATGGATCGGTGAGTGGCACGGCAACGGCAGATCAGGATTCAAAAACATTTTCATTGGTCTTTACAATCGCAACATATGACGACTCAGCCGCATACGTCGGCCACACCCATGCCACACAGGATCGTGATGTGAATCTCAATAGCTCGGATTGGACGTTTACAGACGGTTTGGATATCTCGTCTGCGGATCTGGGGGAGTTTGCCATTTATTATCTCGCGCCTGCGACCTTTGACGGAAGCAGCTATAAATATCAGGAACTCGGCTTTATCGGCATCGCATCCAGCAGCGTCCCCACAGACGGGGTCCAAGCATATGCCGGGGATGTTTTGGCCGCCATAGATGATACCAGTACCTATGAGGCTTCGACCGGTACGTTAGAAATGGAGGCTAACTGGCACAACAGCAAGGTTCTCGGTCGGGTCGATACCGCTTCCGGCGACACCCTTGTCTTTTTCGGTGACGTATCCGGAACCGGGCTCAATAACATCCAGTTTGTCGGGTCTCAGGGAGTTTCCGGGTCCCCCGATGCCGTGGATGGCACTGCCACGTTCGGGCAGTTCTACGGATCCGTGCAGCAGGGATTCGGTATGACCGCTACGGGAAATGATGTCGATATCTATAGTCAGGCCAATCTAAACAGCTGGGAGATGGTGGCAGCCGGCTTCCGAGAATATGAAGCTACACCCTTGACCCCGAACTCCCCGACCGGTTCGACACAGTTGGAAGGTTTCTTCTTCGGTTATGCAGAGGATATGGACGATCCCGGTGTGAATCGAAGGCTGTTTATGAACACCAGTTCAGGCGATTTTCTGTTTACAGTCGACAGGGATGCCGGGACATTCAGCGGCAACCTCTCAGGCGATGACATCCTGTCTACTTACCAGATCAACAACCTTGTGGTGGGTGATACCAACGGCTCCGCATATATTCTCGATGATAACTTTGCAGCAGCCCTGGGTGACGGCGGAGGTACTCCCATCACAGACGACGGCGTCACAAACTTCGGAGGCCTGAAAACCTATGGAAATTTTATGTTATCGGCGCCTCCTACGGACCAGGTGTCGAACAACTTTACCTGGGGATACTGGGAGTCCGCCTATGTGGATCCCGCAAGCGGTGCCGAGTATCACATCCATCAACCCGGTTCGGTCTGGATTGCCGGAGAACGAACCACCGCAGCCTATGTCCAAGGATTGATCGACACCGCCACGTTTATCGGCAACTATACGGGATTCGCCGAAGGTATCGAAATCGACAACGGCGGCACGGTCACCGAACTTACAGCCGGCTCCTCTAATTTGACCATCGATTTCAGCAAGGTGACTGTTGCGGATGCTGTGACCGGATCAATCGACTTTACCGGATCGGGCGGGGCAGTCAGCCTAACGGTCGGATCCAATGCCAGCACGCTAACATCAAGCGGTTTCAGCGGGCATTTTACAGACGGTACGGTCAATGCTAGCAGCATCAACGGGATATTTTTCGGCTCAACCGCCGATGCGGTCGGTGGAAACTTCGAGGCCGACATGAATGCCGGGGAACGGTATCTGGGAATTTTTGGCGGTGATCGATAACAGTTGGGCTTTTAAATTCTTAAAACTTTCCCCTTTTCGGATCGGCTGTCTTATCATCCTGATATCAGGACTCCTCTTCTATTCGTTCGGCGACCAAAAACCCGCATTTCTGGTAGCCCTTGACAATCAAATCATCGATACCATGTTTCGGTGGCGGGGTTCGCTCCCGACCACCGATTCGGTGGTCATTGTCGATATCGATGAAAAAAGCCTTAAACAGGAAGGGCAGTGGCCTTGGCCGCGAACCGTCGTTGCCGATCTGGTAAAACAAATCCACCATGCCGGTGCCCGGGCCATCGGATTTGATATCGTATTTGCCGAAAAAGATCGAACATCGCCGAAACAATACATTGAAGAGCTGGAAACACTCCTGAATGACCAACAGTTTCTTTCGAGACTGGAAGCGCTCAAAGAAAACGACACCCTCGATCATGACTTCATCCTGGGCAACATCGTAGCTGAAGCTCCGGTAGTACTAGGCTATGTATTCCAATTGAGCAATGACGGTTTAAAGCAGGAGGAAGCCGTCCCCTTTCCGTCCTGCAATATCAAAATAGATCCCGATCACTTCAATTATGATGACCTTTCGTTATTGCCGGCCTATCGGGCCATATTAAATGTGGACGATATCGCCCAAGCCGAATCAGAAGGCTTTTTCAATGTGTTCCCGGATGCGACGGGGACCATCCGAAAAGTTCCTCTCCTCATGGAACTTAACGGCATTCCATATCCGTCGCTGGCACTGGAACTGCTTCGCATCGGGCTCGGGGTAGACGAAATTACCATCCACGGATCTCAAATGGTGGACAACCCGAAAAAAGGAATCCTTGGTGTTTCCCTTGGCTACCGGTTCGTACCCACCGACGATAACGGACAGGTAACCGTCAATTACCGCGGTCCCCATAAAACGTTTCCATATGTTTCCGCTGTTGACGTGCTGTCCGGGAAGCAGCATGAACACCTCAAAAACAAATACGTTCTTATCGGAACTTCTGCTGCCGGGCTTTCAGATCTGCGTGCTATCCCGTTTGCCAACAGCTTTCCCGGTGTTGAGGTTCAAGCCTCTATTATCGACAACATTATAGCCGGCGATCCGTTAACCCATGACATTTATACTGAAATCGGTATCACCTATACGCTTATCATTGTCGGTGGACTTCTCATCAGTGGTCTTTTGGCATACACCGGTCCTTTGGTCGGCGGGATTACCGGACTGATGCTTATCGTTGCCGCTGTTGTGGGGAACTACCAATTCTTCTTTCTACGCAATGAACTGGTGGGATTGATTTACCCGCTGTTTACCGTGTTCGGTGTTTTCCTAATCGTTACATTATTTAACTATTTTGTGGAAGACAAAAAGAAGCGGTTTATTCATAAGGCTTTTAATCGTTATGTCTCCCCCCAGGTGGTCGGTCAGCTCATAAAAAGCCCGGATCGGCTGTCATTGGCCGGCGAACAAAAAAATTTGACCGTACTGTTTTCAGATATCAGAGGTTTCACCGGTATTTCAGAACAAATGGATTCCGAGAGACTCGGCCTTTTTATGAATAAGTACCTCACGGCTATGAGCGACATCATCATGGAATATAACGGGACAGTGGATAAATTCATCGGCGATGCCATCATGGCGATTTGGGGAGCGCCTCTCGACCAGGAAAATCATCCCCTCCTATCCATTCAGGCCTCCCTCAGTATGATCGAACGTCTCAAAGCGTTGCAGGAAGACTTGGACATCAAAGATATTCCCGCCATTGACATCGGTATCGGCATTAACACCGGGATTATGAGTGTGGGGAATTTCGGGAGCAATCGGCGATTCGATTATACGGTTATCGGAGATAATGTGAATCTGGCATCCCGGCTGGAGGGCTTAAACAAGATATACGGAACCAACATCATCATATCTGAATACACACGGGATGCGCTGGACAATCAGACAGCCTGCCGGTACCTCGACCGGGTTCGCGTAAAAGGGAAGGAACAACCGGTGAAGATATATGAGCCGTTGCCTCAGAATAGAATTGATATCTCGTTGAAAAAGGAAATGGAAGTATTTGAATATGCAATCGATGATTATCTGGCTCAGGATTTTGATAAGGCCCATGGAGCTATCGAGGAGCTTAACAACTGCAACCCGATTAAATTATATGATCTTTATCTGAACCGGATTCATACGTATCAAGAAAAACGACCACCCGCTGATTGGGACGGAGTGGCCGTATGGGCAACAAAATAATAACGGCTCCCACACTTATTAAGATATCAGCTGAAGGGGCTTTTATTTGCCCCTTCAGCTTTATTTTAGAGGGGATCTACCCTCATACGATGACAATAGACTAGTTTCCATCCACGAATGGTCTTTTTGTCCAATCTCGGCGTCAATCGGCGCTCTCGCTTGTGCGACGTAGCAAGCTACGTCTCCGCGCAAGAGCTTGATTTCCTTGATCTTGAACAAAAATCCTCATCCGTGAATTGGAAACACCAGAAAGTGCCCATGCCGATTTTACCGATTTATGGATGGGCACTCGACTATAAGCTTTCCGCTGTCTGGACGGGATGGTTTTTTAAGTACTCCAAACGATTGAGCCCGTTTATATAAGCCTTTGCGCTTGCCGTAATGATGTCCGGATCAGCCCCCTTGCCCAGAGCGATCAATCCGTTTTCTTTCAAACGAACCGTCACCTCCCCCAAGGCATCCGTGCCTCCGGTCAATGCATTGACCGAGAAGCGCAGCAGTTCGGATTCGGTGCCGGTCAGTTTTGAAATGGTATTGAACACCGCATCGATGGGACCGTTTCCATAGCCGGCGCCTTTAACAGACCGTCCCTGAACGGACAGTTTTACACTGGCCATGGGCAGCACGGTGGTTCCGCTGGTCACATTCTGGTATTCTAAATCAAACGTATCTGCAGTTCGAAGAATTCCTTCGGCTACGATGGCTTCCAAATCCTCGTCCACCACGTGTTTTTTCTTATCCGCAAGTTCCTTGAATTTCTTGAATACCAGGTTGATCTCTTCGTCCGACAGATCATAGCCTAAGCTTTTCAAGTGGTCTCGAAGAGCATGCCGTCCGGAATGTTTTCCCAGAACCAGTTTGTTTTTACTCAGTCCGATGATTTCCGGTTTCATGATTTCATAGGTCATGGGGTTTTTTAATACACCGTCCTGATGAATGCCCGCCTCATGGGCAAAGGCATTGGCGCCGACGATCGCCTTGTTGGGTTGTACAACGATTCCGGAGATCATGCTCACTAACCGGCTGGTGTGATATATTTCTTTGGTTTGGATTTGGGTGCCGGTCGTAATGAAATTGGGACGGGTATGCATGGCCATCACCACTTCTTCAAGCGATGTGTTTCCGGCCCGCTCGCCGATTCCGTTGATGGTCACCTCAGCCTGCCGGGCGCCTGCTTGTATGGCGGCGATGGTATTGGCCGTAGCCAATCCGAGATCGTTGTGGCAGTGAATACTGAACACCGCTTTATTGATGTTCGGGGTGTGATCTATGACATATTTGACAAGATCTCCGAATTCCTGGGGAATCGCATACCCCACCGTGTCCGGCAGATTAACCGTGGTGGCCCCGGCATCGATGGCGGCTTCAAATACCTTGCACAGGAAATCCCGGTCGCTTCTCGATCCGTCTTCGGCTGAATACTCTACATTGTCGGTAAAGGATTTAGCATACCGGACCGCCTCGATACTTGCTTGCAGTACCTCATCGCGGGTCAAATTCAGTTTATGTTCCATGTGGATATCGGAAGTGGCGATAAAGGTATGGATTCTCGGCTTTTCAGCATGCTTTATGGCATTCCACGCCCGCTCAATGTCTTCTTTTGAGGTTCGTGCCAGTGCAGCGACCTCGGTCTTCTTCATTTTGGCTGCTATTTTGGAGACAGCATCAAAATCTCCCTCCGACGCAGCCGGGAATCCGGCTTCCATTACATCCACACCTAGTTTTTCCAGCTGGATTGCCAGTCTCAATTTTTCTCCGGTGTTCATGGTGGCGCCGGGTGACTGTTCTCCGTCCCTTAATGTGGTATCGAATATGACGACTTGATCTTCCATGATTTGCTCCTTTCAGGTTTTGTTGGGTTTGGTTTTTTAAACCGAACCGGGTTAATTAAGCATCTTCCCTAACGTTTAAACCCTTACAGAGCATGGGCCGCAGGACATGATCGCTCATGGGTCCTGCGGCTTTGATTCCCTCATGTGTTTTCACAGGTTCAATCCTTTCCTGTAAAGTTAAGTAGTTAGTATAGCTATTTGCTTACGTGGGACACGGTTTTTGCCTGATCCGTTGCCAGCTTGTACTGGAAACTGTCTGCCAGTGCCTGCCAGCTGGCTTCTATGATATCTTCCGAAACCCCGATGGTGCTCCAGATATTGTCCTGGTCTCTGGATTCGATGAGCACGCGCACCCGGGCTTCGGTTCCTGCCCTCCCATCGATGACGCGAACCTTAAAATCCACAAGGCGCATGGCTTCCAATTCCGGAAAGAACCTATCCAATGCCTTGCGCAGCGCATTGTCCAGGGCGCTTACCGGCCCATTTCCCTCTGCTGCCGTGATTTCCTGTCTTCCGCCGACTGATATTTTGACGGTTGCATGGGCCGTACAGGGACGATCTTTGTCCTTTTCGATATGGACGCGGAACGATTCCAGCTCAAAGGTCGGTCTGAACTGCTCCGTATATTTTTCCAGCAAGATTTTGAAAGATCCATCCGCCACATCGAATTGATACCCATTCTGCTCCAATTGCTTGATTTCAGATACGATCTTACGGCTGTCATATCCGTTTGCTCCAAGTTCGACCCCCAGTTCTTTTGCCTTGTACTCCACATTGCTCCTGCCGGCCAGATCGGAGACCAGCACACGGCGTTTGTTGCCCACAACTTCGGGATCCATGTGTTCATAAGCCTTTGAAATCTTCATGATGGCGTTTACATGAAGTCCGCCCTTGTGCGCAAAAGCGCTTTCACCCACAAACGGTCTTGAATTGAGTGGAATCATGTTGGCGGTTTCACTGACATACCTGGAGATCTTTTTTAATTGTGAAAGGTTTTTTACCGGAATACAGGGGCGATTCATCTTCAGTTGAAGATTCGGAATAATGGAGGTCAGATCGGCATTGCCGCATCTTTCTCCATAACCGTTAACCGTACCCTGCACCATGTCGACTCCGGCGTTCACTGCCACCAGAGAATTGGCCACTGCCAATCCGGAATCGTTGTGGGTATGGATACCCAATCGATATGCAGGGCCTTCCGGATTTAATTGGTTAAGGCTCGTTTGCACTTTTTTGATAATGGATTCGATTTCCGTGGGCAGGCATCCCCCGTTGGTATCGCACAATACGACCCTATCGGCGCCCGCCTCTAAGGCAACCTGTACGGTTTGAATCGCATAATCCGGGTTGTCCTTAAATCCGTCGAAAAAATGCTCGGCGTCGAAAATCACTTCTTTATCGTTTTTTTTAAAGAATTGAACCGTCTTTTGAATCATATTCAAGTTTTCAGGCAGACTGTTTTTCATGACCGATTCGACATGCAGGTCCCAGCTTTTACCGACAATGGTGGCAACCGGTGTGCCGCTTTCTATGAGCGCCTTAACATTCGGATCCTCTTCCGGCTCTGTATTCGGTTTGCAGGTGGAACCGAATGCCGCCAGTTTTGCATTCTTGAATTGAATGTTTTTTGCCAATTCAAAGAATTGCATATCTCTGGGGTTTGAACCGGGCCAGCCCCCTTCAATATAATGGATGCCCAGGTTATCCAGCCGCTGTGCGATCTTAATTTTTTCTTCTGCCGAAAAATTGATATTTTCACCCTGGGTTCCATCCCTTAGTGTGGTATCATAAAGCAGAATCGGTTCCATGTTTGTCTCCCGTTATTACATTCACTGTAGTTTTAAACTTGCCCGCGGATGGGTCAGCATCCGTCGGGCAAGGTTAAATCTGTAATGGGGTCGCCATTTAACATTCGTCTAACTATAGAAATTATCTTGGACGCAGATTATATGGATTTTCAAATAACAGAATTATTATTTTATCTGTGAATATCTGCGTTAATCTGTGTCCCATTTATTCTTCTGTATTTTACGTACCTTTTTGGGTTAAGGCATTCTTCGATTTTCAGGTCTTAAAGAGCGTACCGTTGCACCGGCTCGCCACATTTCAGAATCATGCATGACTTTGAGCTCACCATCCAGTTGCTGCCGATAATCCGCTGCACTGTTGGCATCCAGCACCCGCTGGGTTTCTTCACCGGATCGGACTCGCGCATACAGCGTTTCAAACACCGGTTCGACGGCTTCTCTAAATTTCGGGGCCCAGTCCAGCGCCCCCCGCTGTGCGGTTGCACTGCAGTTTTTGAACATCCAGTCCATACCGTTTTCCGCCACCAGAAGAATCAAGCTTTGAGTGAGTTCTTCAACGGTTTCATTGAACGCTTCACTGGGGGTATGGCCGTTTTTTCGAAGCAGGTTATACTGGGCCTCCATGACTCCGGCCAAACAACCCAGCAATACCCCGCGTTCTCCGGTAAGATCGCTGTAAACTTCGTTTTTAAACGTTGTGGGGAACAAGTAAGCAGACCCGATGGCGATTCCCGCTGCCAGGGTTCGTTCTCTCGCCTTGCCGGTATAATCCTGATGAATGGCAAAGCTTGAATTCAGGCCGCTGCCTTCGATGAAGTTGGTTCTCAGGGTTCGACCCGACCCCTTGGGGGCAACCATGATGACATCCACATTATCAGGCGGGATGATACCGGTCTGCTCTTTATAGGTGATGGCAAATCCGTGAGAGAAATATATAGCATTGCCATCATTGAGACATTCCTTGATGATCGGCCAGGTCGCCACTTGGCCGGCATCGGAGAGTAGATTCTGGATCATGGTACCTTTCTTGGCTGCTTCTTCTACCGGAAACAAGGTTTCCCCGGGAACCCAACCATCCTCAACCGCCTTGTCCCATGTGGGGCTCCCCTCTCGCTGACCGACAATGACGTTGATGCCGTTGTCTCTCAAGTTGAGAGATTGTCCGGGACCCTGAACTCCGTAGCCCAAGACAGCCACTGTCTCTTTACTCAATACTTCCCTTGCGCGCTCCAATGGAAATTCTTCAACCGTAATCACTTCTTCCACTACACCGCCAAAATCGATTTGTGCCATTTTTTCCTCCCTTATTGGTTAATTATCCATCGATGTATTGCACGACAGACTGGTTAAGTTATCCGTTTTTTTTCGGCTCCCGGTATAAAGCGATAGCTCCTGTTCGGGCAATTTCTTTGATACCGATGGGTTTTAGAAGGGTTAAGATGGCCGCCACCTTCCCTTCGTCACCGGTCACCTCTATGGTGTAATGATCCTGTCCCACATCCACCACTTTACCCCTGAAAATATCGACAATCCTCAGGATTTCTGCACGGGATTCCGGTTTGGCTTTTACCTTGATTAATACCAGCTCCCTTTCCACATATGGCGAACCGGTCAACTCGTTAACCTTGATCACATTGATGAGTTTGTTGAGCTGTTTGTTGATCTGCTCTACAAGCGGTGCATTTGCCTTGGTGACGATGGTAAACCTTGAAACCAAAGGGTCCATGGTTTCCGCAACGCAGAGACTCTCGATGTTATAGCCCCTACCGCTGAATAGACCGGCGATTCTGGAAAGCACACCGGGCTGATTGTCCACTAGAATTGAAAGCACATGTTTATCTTCCGTCATAATTAGAGTCCTTTGTGAGACAAGTTATTTACAGTATCGATGGGTTAAACCAGAACCATTTCAGTGATGGGGGCTCCGGCAGGCACCATGGGATAGACACCTTCTTCCTGTTCCACCACAAAATCCATGATGACCGGTTTGTTAACGGCAAGCCCTTCGGAAAGCACCGATTCCACTTGATCCGGTTTTTCTGCACGCAAGCCCACAGCCCCATAGGCTTCGGCAAGTTTTACAAAATCAGGCGCATGCTCCATACAGGTACAGGCATAGCATTTGTCGTAGAAGAGCTCCTGCCATTGGCGGACCATACCCAGGTACCCGTTGTTCAGAATGACGATTTTTATGGGGAAATTACACTGAACCGCCGTGGCCATCTCCTGAATATTCATTTGAATACTGCCGTCACCTGCAATATCCACCACCAGCTTATCCGGAAAGGCTGCCTGAGCACCGATAGCGGCGGGAAATCCGAAGCCCATGGTTCCCAATCCACCGGATGTCAGAAAGTGTCCCGGTTTTTTGAACAGATAGTACTGAGCCGCCCACATTTGATTCTGACCGACTTCGGTGGTGATGATGGCTTCACCTTTGGTCAGTTCATAGAGCTTCTCGATGACGAACTGGGGCTTAATGATATCTTTCTGTTCATAGGCCAGCGATTTGGAATCTTTCCATTCTTTGATTTGGCGAAACCAGTCCTTTCTTTTGTTTTTCAGATTCCCCAGTTTCGCTTCATCCAGAAGTGTGTTCATCAGCCGCAGGGTGAGTTTGCAGTCGCCCACAACCGGTACGGACACCGGAATATTTTTCCGGATCGACGTGGGGTCGATATCGATGTGAACGATCTTTGACTGGGCGGCAAATGCATCGGTTTTGCCGGTCACCCGGTCATCAAAGCGAACCCCGACGGCAATGATCAGGTCGCAGATACTGGTTGTCATATTGGCCCGGTATGTGCCATGCATCCCGATCATTCCCAGGGACAACGGATCCTGGCCCGGAAATGCACCCAGCCCCATGAGCGATGTGGTTACCGGTATTTGGGCTTTATGAGCCAGTTGCGTTAATTCCTTTGAGGCCTTTGACAAAATTACACCGCCCCCTGCAAATATGATCGGTTTTTCAGCTTCACGAATCAGTTTGACGACCTTACCGATCTGCTTTTTGTTCGGGTGATACGTTGGGCTGTAGGAACGGATCTTTGTTTTCTCAGGGGTTTTGTAATCGACGGTGTCTTTCACCACATTTTTGGGCAAGTCCACCAATACCGGGCCGGGGCGTCCAGAACGGGCGATATGAAAGGCTTCTTTGATGGTGGCTGCCAGTTCCTCGGTGGAGTTGACCAGATAGTTATGTTTCGTGCATGGGCGGGTGATGCCCACGATATCGACTTCCTGAAATGCATCATTTCCGATCAATTGGGTTGGCACCTGGCCGGTGACAATCACCACCGGGATGGAATCCATATACGCATTGGCGATACCGGTAACGGTATTTGTTGCGCCGGGTCCGGAAGTCACCAGGCAAACCCCCACCTTTCCGGTGGCCCGTGCATAGCCGTCTGCTGCGTGTATGGCGCCCTGTTCGTGGCGAACCAGGACATGTTCGATATCGGTGGTCACCAGCTCGTGATAGATGTCCATAACGGCTGCCCCAGGATATCCGAAAATGGTTTCCACACCCTCGCCCTTGAGGCTTTTTATCAGGATTTGTGCACCTGTGAGTTTCATGTTTTTCTTTCCTTCCGATTGTCTTTTATTCTACTTTAAGATTGCCCCTTCACTGCCCGATGACACCAGTCGGGCATACCGGGATAAATAGCCCGTGGAGATTTTGGGTTCCGGTGGTGTCCACTTCGAAAGCCGTTCTTTTATTTCCTCGTCCGGAATTTTCAGGGTAATGGTCTTTCCCGGTATATCGATGGAAATGGGGTCTCCATCCTGTACGATGGCGATGGGACCTCCCTGCATGGCTTCGGGTGAGACATGGCCGATGGACGCTCCCCTGGAGCCTCCGGAAAACCGGCCATCGGTGATCAAAGCGACATGCGTGTCAAGCCCCATTCCGGCAATCGCACCGGTGGGCGTCAACATCTCCTGCATGCCCGGACCGCCCTTGGGGCCTTCATACCGTACAACCAGAACATCCCCTTTTTCTACTTTTCCTCCTAAAATGGCTTGGGAAATCGCCTCTTCCGAATCGAATACTTTGGCCGGGCCTTCGTGCTGAAGCATCTCTTCCACAACGGCAGACTGTTTAACGATGCAGCCGTTGGGCGCAAGGTTTCCGAATAATGCAGCCAAACCGCCCTCTGCATGATAGGCGGTATCTTCGGATCGAATCACATCACTGTCCAGAACTTCTATGGATTGAATATTTTCGCCCACTGTTTTTCCGGATGCCGTGATGCAGTCTTCATGGATCAGCCCCGTTTTTGAGAGTTCTTTGATAACAGCCCCGATTCCCCCGGCGCTGTCGAGATCTTCAATATGGTGGCTGCCCCCGGGGCTCATGGAGCAGAGGTGCGGAGACCGCTTGCTGATTTTGTTGATGGTGTTTAAGTTTACATCAACGCCGGATTCATGGGCCAACGCGGTCAAATGAAGTGCGGTATTTGTGGAACAGCCAAGTGCCATGTCCACGGTGAGTGCATTTTCAAACGCCTTTTGCGTCAGTATCTTGCCCGGTGTGATCTCTTTTTCCAAAAGCTCAACGATTTTCATTCCGGTCGATTTGGCCAACCGAAGTCTCGCCGACATAACCGCCGGAATGGTGCCGTTTCCGGGCAAAGCCAAGCCGATGGCTTCGGATAAGCAGTTCATGGAGTTGGCCGTGAACATGCCGGCGCAGGAACCACAGGTCGGACAGGCATTATCTTCATAGACGGCGAGTTCTTCTTCCGTCATTTTACCGGCGCGAACCGCACCCACACATTCAAACAGGGTGATAAGGTCGATTTTTTTTGCATCCTTTTTACCCGGGAGTCTGCCCGCGAGCATGGGGCCACCACTGATAACAATGGATGGGAGATCGAGTCTGGCGGCGGCCATGAGCATTCCCGGTACGATCTTGTCGCAATTGGGAACCATGACCATGGCATCGAAGGCATGGGAGATGGCCATGACCTCAATGGAGTCGGCAATCAACTCCCGGCTACCCAAGGAATACTTCATGCCGGTATGATTCATGGCAATCCCGTCACACACCCCGATGGTTCCAAATTCGATAGGTGTTCCACCCGCCATATAGATTCCCGCTTTTACGGCTTCTACGATCTTATCGAGATGGGTGTGACCCGGTATGATTTGATTCTCCGAGTTGGCAATTCCGATCAGGGGTCTCTTCATTTCTTCATCCGTGTAGCCGATGGCTTTAAATAACGATCGATGGGGTGCCCGTTCTACGCCTTTTTTTACAATGTCACTTTTCATGGCCGTTATCTCCTCTGTTAAAAATGTGTTAGCAATCGGTCTCTTAATCAAAAAAAAATCCGTTATCACCCCCTTGGGGTTGATAACGGATTTTGTATTTTGCCTGGGTTTTAGATTAGGCCATTATCAACCCCTTTCCTCGCGGTAGGAAAGTACACCTACAACGAGGCCGAGAATAAGGCTAAGAAGGTTGATAAGGATTAGTTTCTTCACTGTGTAACGCTTTCTTGTTTAAGTATAGCCGGTACTTATAGGGTTATTAACGATCCTTGTCAAGGGTTTTTTTTCTTCAACGCCGCTTCGATTCGTTCAAGCGCCTTTTTCAGATTATCCTTTGAATTCGCAAAAGAAATCCGGAGATACCCTTCTCCATACTGTCCAAAGCTTGTTCCGCTAAGGACGGCGACACCGGCCGCTTCCAATAAGTAGTCAGCCAGTTCCACAGAGGTCATTCCGGTGTCGGTGATGTTGGGGAATGCGTAAAATGAGCCCTTTGGCGGAATGCAAGAGATTCCGGGTATGGCGTTGAGTCCTTTAACAACAAGGTCCCGCCGCTCCTTGAATTCTGCCATCATCCGGATCGATTCATCCTGGGGGCCTGTCAACGCCTCTGCTCCTGCCAGCTGGGTGAACGGGGGGGTGCATGACGTGCAGTTGGTCTGGAGCTTTGCAATGTGCAGCGCCAGCCATTCCGGCATGATTCCGTATCCCAGCCGCCATCCCGTCATCGCATAGGTCTTGGAATGCCCCTCCAGCAACACGGTCCGCTCTTTTACTTCAGGAAAGTGATAGATACTGACGGCGTCCGCTTCATAAACCATTTTGCAATATACTTCGTCGCTTAAAATCCATGCATCGTGAGATTGTGCCAATTCCGCGACAATCCGAACATCGTCTTTTGACAACACCCCTCCCGTCGGGTTCTGGGGGGAATTGATAATGATCAATTTTGTCTTGTCGTTGACCTGTGCCTTTAATTCTTCCGGATCGAATGAAAACGCTTTTTCTTCACGCAGAGTCAGCGGTACGGGTTTCGCTCCTGCAAAGCGGATAACCGATTCGTAAATCGGAAATCCGGGGTTCGGATAGATCACTTCATCTCCCGCGCCCACCAATGCCAGAATCGTAAAAAATAGAATCGGTTTTGCACCCGGGGTGATAACTATATTTTCAGGCTTAACCGCTATCCCGCGATCACGGGTGATGTATTCCGCAAAAACCTGACGGATATTTGCCATTCCGGCTGAAGGGGTGTAATGGGTACTCCCGTTGTTTATGGCATAAACTGCGGTATCGATAATATGTTGCGGCGTATCAAAGTCGGGCTCTCCAATTTCCA
>CAYSUA010000083.1:0-14239 GCA_964433795.1 uncultured Desulfobacteraceae bacterium
ACGATTCGAAATCTGAAACAGGGATAACCGATTAGAATTGCGACGGCCATTGATAAAAGCAGCGCCAACGGGATACCGATCCAGGGGGTGAGGTGAAGATAATTCCATAACATGGCGACTGTGTACGCGCCTACTGACATGAAGGCGCCGTGGCCTAATGAAACCAAACCGAATCGCCCCATGAGCGACCAGCTCGTGTAAATGAAGCTATAAATAAGAATCGTAATGAGAACATGCAGATAGTATTGCGGTACGCCGACAAACGGCAGCAACACGAGTATTACAGCCCCGATAATGTAGAATAACTTATTGTTATTGTTCATGAACGACTCCCGAGAATTCCCTGTGGTCTGATGAACATCATGATAATGAAAAACGCAAATGCGATGACGTATCCCCATTCGAGTTGGAAGTAAAACCCGCCGATGGTAATAATCTGGCTGAATATAAAGGCGGCGATAAACCCACCGATCATATTGCCCAGCCCCCCGAGTACACAGATCATAAACGTGATGGGCCCGAATGAAAGCCCCAGGGCCGGATGCACGTCATACTGCAGCACCAGCAGGCATGCGGCGAGCCCGGCAAGACCGCCGCCGATGGCGGATGTGACCAGGTAAACCTTACGGCTGTTCACCCCCATCAACACCATCACTTCCCGATCCTGTGAAATGGCCCGAATAGCAGCGCCCATATACGTCCGCTTAAGGAACAGGTACAAGACAGTCATTCCGATGGCCGCGGTGCAAAATGCCAGCAGACGGGCAAAGCTGATATACATGCCGAAAAATTGCAGAACCGGAAGGCGGAGTCCGATATTGCGAAATTCGATTCCGAAAATCAGAGTCGCAACGCTTTGCAGGAAGAAAAGCAAGCCACCGGTTGCCAGTAGCTGGTTGATGGGGGCGGTTCCGAGAATGGGTGAAATAACAAAAAAATGCACCAGAAAACCCACAACCGAGGCCACCGCAATCCCGGCAACACAGGCAAGAATCAGAGGAAACCCGAATTTTACGTAGAAAAAAAAGATTGTGTACATGCCGAGCATGACGATTTCAGCGTAACAGATCCAGACCACATCGATCACACCGAAAATCAGATTCAACCCGAGTGCCAGCAGAGCCAGCACACCACCCAGCAACAATCCGTTGATAATCGCTTCGAGAAGATAAATATCGAACATGCTATTCCACCAAAGTATTAGTATAAAGTATAATGTCTGATGTTGTTAAACGCCGATATAGGCTTTCCGAATCTCTTCGCTGTCGAGCAGCTCGGCAGCCGTGCCGCCGGCTTTAATGCTGCCCACCTCAAGGAGATAGGCACGATCCACGACCTTAAGGACCTGCTGAATATTTTGCTCCACGATCAGGACGGTGAACCCCTTCTCCCGAATCTCTTGTACCAATTCGAAAATCCGCTGCACGATAACCGGCGCCAGACCGGCAGACGGCTCATCCATTATAAGCAGTTTCGGATTCGACATCAGTGCTCTGGCAATGGCGCACATTTGCTGTTCACCGCCGGAAAGGGTGCCGGCAAGTTGCGCGCATCGTTCCGCAAGAATCGGAAACAGTTCATAAACAAATTCCAGGCGTTCTCTGAATTGCTTTCTGGCGGTAGGGATAAACCCGCCCATTTTCAGGTTGTCTTCAACCGTCATCCGGGGAAAGAGGCGGCGGTTTTCTGGAACGTGGGCAATACCGAGGTCGATAATGGAATGCGGTGAAACGGTTTTCAGAGACTTGCCTTCCATGGTCATTGTTCCGGCGCCCGCCGGTATCAGACCGGATATCACCCGGAGCAGCGTGGTTTTTCCGGCACCGTTGGGACCGATAACCGCAACCGCTTCACCCTGTTCAACAGACAAATCGATATCGAATAGCGCCTGGAATGACCCGTAATTCGCGTTTACGGCTTGGAGTTCGAGCACCCTAGCCCTCCTTGAAATTAAATACTTAAATACAGGGTAATATAAAGAATTCTTTAATGCTAATCGGCTTCTTTCTTCAGTTTAACTTCTTCCCGTCCGAGATACACTTCGATCACTTTCGGATCCACAGCCACATCCTTGGGAAGACCCTCTGAAATCTTCTGACCATGGTCCAGCACAATCACGCGGTCAACCACACGCATCAATACACCCATGATGTGCTCCACCCATATGATCGTAATTCCCTTTTCCCGCCTGATCGCCTCCAGCATATCCGCTGCCTGGTCCATCTCGGTTTCGTCAAGACCGCCGAGGCTTTCGTCAGCGAGAAGGAGTTTCGGTTGGGTGGAAAGGGCTCTTGCCAGTTCCAGTTTCTTCAGCCCCGCGGCTCCCAGTGTATCAACCGTAGCCGCTGAATCCGTGGGGAGTTTAACGAGTTCCAGGGCCTCTTTCGCAAAATCTTCAGCTTTAGACCGTGAAATGTCCCCGTTATGCCCGAAATAGGCGGACACTTTCACGTTATCCAGGACGGATATCTTGCGGAATGGCCGGGGAATTTGAAATGTTCGGCTGACCCCCAGATGGCAGATCTTATCCGGGGCCAGTCCGGTTATATCTCTATCCTCGAAAAGTATCTTGCCTGCGGTGGGTTTAAGAGCACCGGAAATAATGTTGAATATGGTGCTCTTACCCGATCCGTTCGGTCCGATTAACCCTAAGATTTCACCTTGTTTCACTTCGAAGGAAACGTTGTCGATGGCAACGAATCCTCCGAAGTGCATGACTGAATTCTCAACCGCTAGCACAACCTCACCTTCCTTTCAGCCTCGATATTGCAGATTACTTTGCGGCATAAGGATTTGAAGCTGGCAGCGGCATAACCGGATCGATGGTCTGGATCGCCAAGGGCCAGGCAATCTTTGTCTTCCCATCGACATACTGCATCACCACCGGGGATGAACGCAGATTCTGCCCGGCCATTTGATGCCCGGGTGGAGCGAATTTTACGCCGTACCCCTGGATGGTTCCGCCGACCGGAATGTCGGTTTCCAGCGCAGCCTTGCGCAGTGATTCGGGATCGTAGCCGCCGTACTTTTTGATGGCCCTAGGCAGTACGTCGGTAAAAAAGATCCAGCTCTGGTTAAAGCCCATGCTGGTATGCGGTGGAACTTCCTTGGCGCCGGTGGCTGCCTTGTACCGTTTGATCATCTCTTTGGTCAGGTCGCCGACTCCGGGCGCCAGGGTTTTGGGATCCAGCAACTGCCCGGCAACAGGGTCCACGTTGAAGGTGTAATTCACGTCATCACCAAACGTGGCAATCAGCTTATCGATCTGGCCGTAGCCGGCGCCGTGTCCGATCAATGCCTTGAATTTTAGGCCCAGTTCGCGTCCCTGACGGAGCAGCAGCGTAATATCCGGGTTGTAACCGGTATGCAGAATGACATCCGGCCGTGCCCGTTTCAGCTTGGTCACCAAGGAGGACAGATCGGGTGCGGTGGCGGCATACCCCTCTTTCAACACGATTTTCATGCCGTGGGCTTTGGCGCCGACTTCGTTTCCGGATGCCACACCGCTTCCGTACGGACCGTCTTCATGAATGATCGCCACCCGGATATCCTTAACGTCCTTGCCCAGTTTGGATTTAGCATAGTGGGCAACGAAATCGGTGGATGCCAGACCGAACTGGTCGCTGTGGACCTGAGCCCGGAAAACATACTTGAGGTTTCGACCCTTGAACACGGAAGAAGCCACGCAGACATTGGCCCACATGAATTTTTTCTGAGCATCAACTTTGGCAGCCAGCGGCACGCAGTGCCCGCTGGAGTAAACCCCCATGAGCAGGTCCACTTTTTCCTGACTAAGCAGACGTTCGGCTTCGTTGATGGCCACCTCCGCCTTGCTCTGGGCGTCGGCATGGATCGCTTTGATCTTGTATCCTTCAACACCGCCGCGCTCGTTGATCATCTCGATGGCGATCTTTGTACCAATGGCCGCAGGCTCAGACCCACCGGCTGCAAACGGTCCGGTGTAATCAAAGATGACACCGATTTTGATCTCTTTTGCCAGTGCAGAAGAACTAAATAGGATGAAAAGGATCGAAATTCCAACTAGCCAAGAGAAACGTTTACGTATCTTCATTTTAGGCCCCCTCTTTCATTTAAAATAGTTAGATCCAACACATAATTCCTTTTGCCGCTCGGTAATGCCGCATCCGGATAAACAGATGGATGCATGCATCCCTGTAATTACCAACTTAAAAATTTGTTATGGGGTTGATAAAAAGCTTAAATAGGATTTCGTACCTACACTGAACCCCGAACTCTAACAATCGATACTAAAAAACAGAATTAAGTGTCAAGGGGAAAAATCTGATATTTCATATATCAAGCACAATTTTGTCTGTACCCTTTGAACTTTAAAGCCGAGACCGCTCTGTGATGTATCGCGTTTTAGAACTAACGGTTGACCATTGGATGCACATGGGTTGGGTGGAAAAGACAGGTCGGAGCGCTGCCGGGGGTACACCCCCCGGCAGTCAAATTTTCGGATGGATGATCTTCACAGCAGATCGCACGGTCCACATTGCAATTTGAACATCAACTTAAAAATATTTCTTTAAGAATGCCACTGTCCGTTTCCAGGCCAGTTCTGCCGCCTCCTTATTGTAGCGGTCTCCGGTTTCATTGGAAAAGGCGTGCCCGGCGTTTTCATAGATGTAAACTTCGTGATCCCCGTTCAAGGTTTTTAATTTTGCCTGAAACTCGTGAACCGTGTCCACCTTTATGCCGCGATCGTTTTCTCCGAAATGCCCGAGAATGACCGCCCGCATCTTGTCTAAGTCGTCCTTGGGATTGAAACGACCGTAATAAATGATGGATGCCTTAGTCCCTAAATTGTTTTTGGCAATCTGATACGACCAGCCACCGCCGAAACACCAACCGATGGAGGCCAATCTTTCGGAATCCACACTTGAATGATTCTTTAAATAGGATACGGCACTTTTCAAATTCCTGAACGCTTCATCTACATTCTTACGAACTCCGGTGGCCAGCTTTTTCGCTTCATCGCGGGTTCCACCGTATTTCCCGTCATAAAGATCCACTGCCAGCGCCACATACCCCAGGTCGGCAAATTTTTTGGCATTGCCTCTGATATTGTCGTTTAAGCCCCACCATTCGTGAATCAATATGAGCCCCGGGTGTTTCCCACCATTATCCGGTCGGGCCAAATAGCCTTTCACATTTTTTCCGTCTTTATAGTAGACAACTTCCTCCGTCACAATTCCTGCATGCGCAAAACCGATGAGGAAAAAGAGGAGGGCGAATGAAACTGTAATAATTCGTGTTCTCATGGCTCCTCCTTAAAATTCTTGTTATGATTCAAATCAAAAAAACCACTTCCTCAAAAATTATCCCAAAATAAGGCGCTGTCAATAGTAGAGGCTGTCTAAATTTAGAATTCATTATTGACAAAAAATAGAATATATCCATACTCTCCCTGGAATTACCATATTCCTTCTATTATCTAGTGTCCATCCAGAAATGAGGGATTTTGCGTGAGTTCAAGGACACTATCTATTACCCCAGATGAGAAAGGAGGCAGTACATGCCGGTTGCACAGAAAAAATTTGAGGAAACAGACGTAAAAAAAGTCTTGGGCGGTACCATCCGGACTTTCTTTACCAAAGAAACAGTAGGAACCGAAGATCTGGTGTTTGTCATGGGAGATTTCGTTCCGGGTGAAGGCCTTGACCCTCATGTTCATGAGGAGCAGGAAGAGGTTTATTACTGTGTATCCGGGAATGGTACGGTCTGGTACGGTGAGGATAAAAAAGAGACGCCCATAGAACCGGGGGTCGGCCTGTGGATACCCAGAGGAACGGAACATGCCGTAAGGAATACCGGCAGTGAGAAGCTGATTATCGCATTCTTTCTGGCACCGGGTAGAAAGTAAAAGGACGGTTAAGGAACCGTGATGGATCTAATCTGCTATTGTTTCGGATATACGGCCGATGATATTCGAAAAGACTTCATGGAAAACGGTCGCTCTCTGATCATGGAAAAGATAGAATCGGAGAAAAAATTCGGCAGATGCCAATGCACCTTGAAGAATCCAAAAAAGCGATGATGCCTGCCCGATGTCCGCCGGGTTGTGGATGAAGCAAAAGGCAAGTAATTAGTATAAACCGATGCAGTTGCCATTAGAAAGATCGCTGTCGGCCGCGTGCCTATGCCGGATAGAATCGAGCGCGCGGCCGCATCTGCCGACGGCGAATGGCGAAGAAAGGGTAAATAAGATGTGTGCTGAATGTGACGATCCTTACGCGCTCGAAGCAACTTAAAAAAAGACCGGTGCTACAATGATTGTCCGTTCAATATCCTTTTTGCAGTAATGAGAAGTTCGTTTAGACTATATGGTTTTGGTAAAATAGCCGCAGCCCCCAGATCCAACACCTCCTGTTCGTCACTAAAGGTATATGATCCGGTGCTGATAATTATTTTCGCGTTCTGGTCTATAGATTTGAGGGTTTTAAAGCAGTTGAGACCATTCATATCCGGCAACCCGACATCCAGAACCACCATGTCGATTGTATGCTCTTTATATTTATTGATCGCTTCTCTTCCGTTTTCCGCTGTAATAACCCGATATCCATGTCTTTGGAGATATCGCTTCCCGGTGTCCACCATCATAAGGGTTTCATGTTCGACAATGTTCATAAGCTCTGCTCAACGGTTAGTATCACTCTGCAACAGAAAGCATTAATGTGGTCCACGAGTTATTGTTTAAACAAATAGACCCAGCAATTATTATGCCATCTATGGCTGTTCAATGCCTTCGAATCTCTAATGGCAAGGCTTTCAAGGGAGTTCATGGCCGATGGCAGAGGTCGATGATTCGTTGGAGCCTTCGGCAGCTTAGTGGACGCTCTAATACGCCGATAAAATGCCCAAGAAGTTGTGCAGCACTGCACATTTATTACTGCATTTTTTGGACCCCTTCAAGCATGTAACCATATATTCGATGAATGAAATATATCCTGAGACGATATCATGGTGTCAGGTGTCAGGAAACATCCGTGCTCAAGAACTCGTCTGAGAAGCCTTGTTTCTTATTGTGATGAATCCAGCTCCGCCGGCGGTTTAGCTGAACACTGAAACCTGACACCTGGACACTGATGGCACCCGGTTGGAGAAATCGTATTTTAATGGTATGACAATTGAATATAAATCGCTGTCGGTTTTTGAAAATTAGCAAATCGGTAATCTGGAAATTATCGCCATGGATGACAAAAGCCTCCCTAAGAAGGCACGAATTCTGGTTGTGGATGATGAAGAAGGCTCCAGAGAATCTCTCGAATTGATCCTCGAAGATGAATATGATGTGATATGCGCCGAGAATGGGACCCTTGCTCTCCGGAGGATTAAAAAAGAGGTGTTCGATCTGGTTCTGCTGGATCTGACCATGCCGGACATGGACGGAATCGAAACTCTGAAGCGGATCAAATCCCATGACAAATTGATTGATGTAATCATGGTTTCCGCCACCGATCGCGCCCGTGAAGCCATAGATTCCATACATACCGGCGCCTATGACTATATTACCAAACCTTTTGATCAACAAACCATTCTTGCAGCCGTAGAAAGAACCCTTCAAAAACGATCCCTGGAACAGGAGGTCCGGTATCTCCGATCCGAAGTGGCGCTCATATCCAAAGGGACCCGCATTGTCAGTAAGTCCAAAGAAATGAAAGATATTTTTTCCATGATCGATAAAGTGGCTGAAACCGCTTCCAGCATATTGATCACCGGAGAGAGCGGCACCGGGAAAGAATTGATCGCACGGGCCATACATACCAAAAGCCCGAGAGCGGAAAAACCGTACGTGGCCATCAATTGCGCATCTATTCCGTCTGAACTGGTGGAAAGCGAATTGTTCGGGTATGAAAAAGGCGCTTTTACCGGTGCGCACAGCCGAAGTATCGGCAAGTTCGAATTTGCCCATGGCGGTACGATCTTCCTTGATGAAATTTCAACACTTAAACTGGAACTGCAGGCCAAACTGTTGCGGTTCCTCCAGGAACGCGAATTCACAAAAGTCGGGAGTCATCGAACCATAAAGGTGGATGTTCGGGTGGTTGCCGCCACAAACACGCACCTTCCCGATATGATCCGGGATGGACGATTCCGGGATGACCTTTATTTTCGGCTTAACGTAATTCCCATGGAAATCCCGCCATTGCGTAAACGCAGAGAAGATATTCCGCTGCTTGCCAATTATTTCCTCGAGAAATTCAACAACCAACTGAATAAAAAGATAAACAGCATCGCTCCAAAGGTGGTAGATGTCCTTCAATCATACCCATGGCCGGGCAATGTTCGTGAACTGGAAAACCTGATCGAGCGAATGGTTGTCCTGGGATCGAATGATCAGATGATTGATGAAAAGGATCTGCCCTATAATCTTCTATTTCAAGAAGATTCCATGCAAGCGAAGGTTGATGGCGACTCCGGGGACGGCGGTTTAAACCAAGCACGCCATGTGTTTGAGCGTCAATATATATTGAGAGCGCTTCAGAAGTGTCGGTGGAATCAGACGGTATCCGCTCGCATGCTGAAAATTCATCGAAATACGCTGATTAAAAAGATGCGGGATTTGAATATCAACAGGAAGCGCAACAGAAATTAGCCACAGACCCACACAGACATACACAGACATTTATCCATTTTTCTTTTGCCGATGTGGGAAAAAGAAAAGGAGCTGTCATAAAAAGGAAATTCCTATACTATGCACTTAGATTTGAATCGGCAAACCGATAGTAAACCGTGTTCCGCTCCTGCCGTCGCTGGTGGCTTCGATCCGGCCGCCATGTTCGGTGACCACCTTATGCGTGATGGCCAGCCCTAAGCCGGTGCCTTTGTCTTTTGTGGTAAAAAACGGATTAAATATATTCCTTAGCACCTCTTCCGGGATGCCCGGTCCGGTGTCTTGAAAACTTACCTTCACAGAACCGTTGCGGCTTTCCGCCAGGGATAGAGACAACGGATCCTCCTCTTCGAAATAGGCCTCAATGGTTAACTCCCCCCCCGTTTGCATCGCCTGGGTGGCATTTCGGATTAAATTTTGAAATGCTTTTATGAGTTGAGCCGAATCCGCCCGGATATATGGAAGATCCTCCGATAATTTACAAACATACCGGATATTGTGGGTTTGCAGCTCCGCTTCCATAAAATCGATGGTTTCCTTTAACAGAGACCTGATGTTTGTTTTCGAGAATTGATACTTTGGAGGCCTTGCCAAATCCAATAGATCTTCTATGAGTTGATTGATCCGGTTTATTTCACGCGGGACGGTTCTTTGAAACTTTTCAAGAAACCCGGGTTTTTCGAGTTTTCTGGGCAGGAGTTGGACAAATGTCTTGATGGCGGAAAGAGGATTTCGAATCTCGTGGGATAGGCCCGCGGCCATCGTTCCGAGTGCTGCCATTCGTTCCACCTGTCGAACACGAAATTCCAGTTTCTTCAATTCCGTAATGTCATGAAGATTCAATATGATCTCTTGGGGTTCACCGGCCTCATCAGTAAGAAGGCTGGAACCGACAAGAATGTTCTTTCGCGTTTCGCCCAAATCGAAATGGACCTCCACCGTAGCGCCGGCAATGGAGCTATCGAGTATTTCCCGGATATAGGAATAAAGCTCGGAATCTTCGGCCAACACATCTGATAATGAGCCGCCCTTCTTTAACCGTGTATCGGATATTTCCAAAATCTCATGCACTGCAGGATTTATGGTGGCCATCCTGCCGTCCATGTCCACCGACATCAGACCGTCTTTCATGGTCGTCAGCAGCTTTTCCGTATGACGATGCAACCGTTTAATTTCAACCAACTGCATTTCCAGTTGCTTTCTGTGATCAAGGATCTCCTGGATCATGGTGGAGAAGTTGGAAGCTAAAATCTCCACTTCATCACCCGTCTTCACGGATATTTCCTGACTCAGGTTGCCCTGGGCCGCTTCAATGGTGGCATGAACCAGATTTCCCAGCGGATAAGTGACTCTTTTGGCAGCCCAGGTAGAGACCAAGATTCCCACGGCAAGAGCCATTAAACCGACTGCCAGGATAATCCATTGCGTCAGCCGGATCTGTTTGTGCATGGGAGCCAGGGACAGACCGAGTCGAATGGTACCCCATCGATCTCCGGTTTCGTTTAGAAAAACAGGTGCCGCAACATCCAACACATCGGTTTTGCCCGATTTAAACAATCGCTTTTGTATTAACGGCGCGGTTGCGGCATTAGCCTTTTGACTCAAGTCGTCCATTAGGAATTTATTCTGCAGGTCGGGTCTTCCGCTGTATCCGGCCACACGGCCTTCTTTATCATGAATGATGACGTATTCGATATCCGGATTCAGGGCTGCCTGATTGGCCGATCGCTCAAGCGCCACATAGTTATATATGGTGAGATCGGCCATGGATGCAGCGGCCAGGCTTTGTGCAACGCCAAGTCCCCGTTTCTCTATCTGGCCCCGAATCGTGCGGCTTTGGATGAATCCGAGCGCCACGGCAAGGGTTCCCAGCAAAAGAATCAGCATACCGGAAATCATCAAAATAAGGCGAAAGCGCAGGGGAATGTACCGCGGTTTTTTTAATATACGGAATTTTTGAGACCGGTTATCCATCTATACCTAACCCGGGCAAGCCGGTTGTAGCGAAGCGTAAATCCCGCTTTATCGGGAAATTGACTATTGATTATTGAAAATTGAATATTTAATGAATCACTCGCGCAACGCAGGCGCCTGCGCCGCGTGATGCTCTGTCTTTTTTAAATCGATCGTTCGACCCTGAGGCTCTCGACAGGCAGCATTCCACAAATATTCAATCTGCAATCGAAAATATTCAATCATTGGAAGATGGTGATTGTATCTTTATACAGTTTTTTTACCACAAAATGCAGAAAAATAAGTATATAGGTACTAAACTGTTTTGGAGTCCCCATTCATCATGGTTGTGTGGAACCGTCCTTTAACCAGACCCGGTAAAGCGGCATGGTATGGGCGCCCAGTGCACTCACCTGAATATCCTGCACTGAGGGCTGATAAACGCGATCAACGCTCAAATAAAACAACGGGATCACAGGAGATGACTCTAAGATGATCTGTTCAATCTGCTGATACATTTCGGCGCGTTTTATCGGATCTATGATCCCCCGGGCGGTTTGAAGCATACGGTCCACTTCTTCGTTTTGATAACGCATATAGTTCACCGGCGAATCAGAGGCAAAGAGCGGATGCAGAAAGCTGTCCGGGTCCGGCATATCAGCAAACCAGGCGGCCCGGTAGATCTGAACCGATTCAGACTTGCGGTATGCTGAAAACGCTTTCCAATCTGTGATGTACTTGATCTTCAGCGGAATCCCCAACTTGTCCCAGAACTCGAGGATCAGGTTCAACTCCGCCTTTGCAAAAGCGGATTGTGATGCAGAGACGATTTCAATGGGCTGTATGTTGTTTCCTATCTCACCCTTGATCAGTTCACGGGCTTTGGTTAGATCTTCGATCACGGCTGCTTGATTTTGCCGATATCCCGGCATTCCCGGCGGTAGGATGGTTCTCGCCGGTTCAAACCGCCCGTTGTAGACTTCCTGGACAAGCCTTTTGCGATCAATGGCCATGGAAAGCGCCTTTCTCACTTTTGGATTGCTCAGCAGGGGATGATTTCCTCTGATACCGTAAAAGAGAAGACTCAAAGATGGGCGGTGAAACCATTGGAGTCCTTTTTCCGCGGCGAGATCCTGGCGAATTTTTCCGTATACCGGCATCTCCTCCAGATCTCCCTTTTGAAAATCGTTTAAGACCTTTGTTTTTTCCCCCCCGGGGTAAATGATGTAATGAACCTCATCTAAAAGAGATTCGCCGGCATAATACTGCTGAAAACGCTCCAATTGAATCGATTGATTCATATTCCAGGAGGCAAACCGGAACGGACCATTTCCGATCGGGCTCTGTCCGAACCGATCTCCAAGCCGGGTGACTTCCTCCTTGGGAACGATTGATGCCTGATACATGCCCAAAGCCGTTAGGAATGGGGCATGCGGTTCTTTCAATCGAACCAATAGAACACGATTTTCTACGGCGTCCAGCCCCACAATTCGTTCAGCCTTATGATTCCTGAATTCCTGTGCACCGTTTATTTTCAATAAATGGGGAAGGGTGGCCGGAGGTGGGTCTAATCGCAGCAGTCGGCTGATGGAAAAAACCACATCCTCGGCAGTAACCGGCTGCCCATTATGAAACCGGGCATTCTCCCTGATGATGAATCGATACGTCTTCCCATTATCTTCCACCTTCCAGGTCTCAGCCAGAGCCGGCGTCACCGCTAGGTATGGATCGAATCGGACCAGACCATCATAAAGCTGATGAACAAGGGTTTCTCCATACTTATCCCGGACATAAGCAGGATCTAGAGTCGATGGACTATTCATGAGGGGGAATCGATAGGTCCCTCCCTTGTTAATGCTTGCAGACGACAAATCTTCTTTTTCTGAAGTTGCGCTTTGTTTTTCTTCCTGGTTTCCACAGCTTTGAAACACAGAAACCCCGACAAAGATCATGGCAACCAGACAAAGCTGAAAGAATCGGATCTGTCTCATGCAGTTCCCTCCGTTTGACACTGATGAATGGTTACTATTTCTTCCGCTACGTGTGTCTGAATATTCCGGTTACCTTCTATTCAAACACCACGTTTGGACTTATTCTAAACAGAAAAGAGGAGTTTTTGTTGAACGACCACCCGTCGCCTGACTTTTTATGCAAAAACGGCAAGTTATAAAAAAACTATCACAAGTGGGTCGGTAAGGCAAATCCGCTTTGAGCGATGTGTGAGAAAATGTAAAGGGGAGATGTGACTTCCAGGCAAATGAAGATGACAATAAAAAAACACGGGCTAGAAGAGCCCGTGTTTCGATAGAAAGGAGGGTTGTGCGAGTCTGTTATTATGGCCCTGCGCCCTCAGAAGCCAAAACCGGTAATACGTATGCTGCAAACATTACATAGATAACAATAAGCTGTACCAATAATCGTTTCATTGTCTTCTCCTTTTAAAATTATGAGTTGGGAAAACAGAACATGGGGTGTACTGTGCCTCTAGTTGATTAGTTCATTGTAGAGCAAGGCATGTGCCAGTTGGTAAGTTTTTTGGATACGGATTATAACTCATTGAAATCTTAGCTTATTTTTTAATATAAAGAAAGGAGGCAATTTCTTGAAAGAAATAATTCGCACAAATTGTGGTGTTCTTCTAAAAAGAATATGATGATAAACCCTTCACTGTTTTGCATGCTCCACGAATGCACACATTTTTAGGCAGTGCACTGATTTATGTGCAGGTCTTTATGCAAGAATTTAATTACTCATTTTCGTGTATGATTTGCCCCAATATGTATGCAATAACCGATGCCATATTTTCTCCCTGCTTTATCCGAACATATATAACTTATTGATATATTTATAATTAACCCTTATCGAATTGTAATGGTACTCTTTTTGCTTAAACAAAAGATCGATATTCTTTGGTAAGCATTTGAATCGTGTTCAAATGCTGTCAAAAAAGAAAGGGAGGAAAACTCTGATGCCGTATGGAAATGTAAATCCGATTTTTGTTGTAGATGATGACCAGGGAATTTTGGATTCTTTTGAAGCAATGCTTGGAGATGACTATCCTCTGGTAATGGTTAACAATGTTCCTGACGCCCTTGAGCTTTTAGGAGAATATGAGCCCCCCCTTCTATTCCTAGATCTGAAAATCCCACACCAAAACGGTTTTCATGTCCTAAAGTGGATTCAAGAAAATCGTCTTTCCACAAATGTGGTGGTGGTCACGGGGCTGGCCAACGGCAATTATGAGGAGACTGCCAGCCAATACGGTATTTATCGATACCTGCGCAAACCCCTCGATGTGGATGAAGTGGAAGATATTGCCCGTGAACTTCTGAATTAATCCCATTAGAGATATCATCCTCGCAACTGATCTCCGTATCCATGCTTCCGGCCTTTTCCCCAAGGTCGTAACGCTTTCGATCCGTATTCAAGGATTCATAAAATCAGTTTTGTCTTGACCATCTTGGACAACATTCTATACATATTCTTAAGCAAGATAACTTTAGTTCCTATTTATTGAAATCACATCATGTTTGCGCATGATTTATGCCATAGCCAGATTGAATATTTGAGGAATTCTATCGATTCTAATAGAAAAGACAGAGCGAAGCGATACCACAAATCGTCAATATTCAATCGTCAATATTCAAT
>CAYSUA010000084.1:0-14232 GCA_964433795.1 uncultured Desulfobacteraceae bacterium
GTTCACCAGCAAAGTCTTCAAACACCTTTGCGCCTTCGGCGGTGTTTTCCACTGTTACCACCTTTACTGCATCACCGATAATGAAGTTCATAGGCGCAGCCGAACCGCCTAAGCTCTTCAGGAAGGCCACCGCGTCCTCTCGGTTCTGCTGCTCTAAAATCGCGCGGATGATATATGGCATCGGTACGCCGTCCTTTTGTCCCTTTGCCGTTGGGACAATGTTCATCGTCACGCCGAGGTTTTGGTTATTCACGCCGTTCTGTGCTAAAAGTCCTGCCCATGTGAACACCATCGCCTCGTGGTTGTGCGGATATTTGATTCGAAGGACGGTATGCGTTCCAGCGTAGTATGGTGGCAGATCGTTGTTCTGTCCCAAAATATTCGGCAGGCTGTCGCGTCCATAAACGCCGAAGCCACTGCAGTGCGCGAGTCGGTATTTTTTTACAACATAAACCACGAGCTCATCGAACATTTGATAGGCATACAGGGTTTGGAAATCGACGCCAGCGCCCTTGGAGATGCCCTGCAGTTCTTCGTACAAGTCAGGGGTATGTTTGCGAATGCCTTTGAGATAATCAGTGTCGTGGATGAATTCTGCGATTTCAATCTCGACATCTTGCTTGCCAAGTGTCTCGTTGATCCATTGCTTCCACTGGGCGACGCCCTTTTGGATGACATACCGCAATGAGGCACCGTGCTGGTATCCGCGACCATAAGGCGTAGACGAGTCAAGTGTCACATAGTAGATACCATTGATCTTTGTCGCAGAAGGAACTTGAGGGATGGTGCGAGATGTTGTTTTGATTTCGGTTTGGGCGAAACATAATGATCCCCACATGATCCCTATGAGCAAAATCGTCATGGTGTTTATCCGAGCTATGTTCATTGTATTCCTCCTATTTTTTGACTTTGGTGAGAATACCTACCCATTTAATGATATACGTCTTTAAACGCCACGTGTTATTGTACTAAAAACTGAATACCATTAAAGGTAAGATAAATTGAGTTAAATTCAACCATCGAAGGAAATAAGATTATTCCAAGTATGTTTTGAATATCCAATCAATCTATCAAATAGAAATCAATGGTGTTGTTGTTCCAAGTAACGATAACGATACGACAGTGTTAGGTGTCTGAACCAGCCTGTGTTGATGAATTATATCCAATCATTTGCCGATTTGATCGGGATTTACATTTTCGCAATAAATCTTTATTATATTTGTCACTTTTAAAAATTTAGGTTTTTATCCAGTACATCGCAAATTTTGGTCATGGGCAAATTCTTATGATTGTAACCCTCGTAATCATGACTTTTCGGTACCCTTAAAAACTTGCGATGTACAGAGCGAAGCATAAATTTGAATCAGGTTCTGATCGACACTTCTTATTAACAGAATATTAGGATAGGGAAACGCGACAGTGGCCGTATAATTCAGGAATAAAGTAGACACAGCCAACGAAAAAGAATACAAAAGATACTTGAAAAAACCTGAAAGATCGTGAGCTCAGACAAATGAAAGAAGAAATCCAAAAAGCCCGAAGAGCAAACCTTCAATCCATATTCTTAATTTTTCTGATTATTATCGGTGTTGGAATCATAGTCCTGCTTCAAACCAAAGATTCTTCTTTCAATCTATCAGGAAAGCCCCGGCTTGTGAAAGGTGTGCCCGCGCCAAATTTCAACTTGCCTGGCCTTGACGGCAAACTGGTCAGCTTGGCTGATTACAAGGGCAAAGTGATCCTCCTCAACATTTGGGCAACATGGTGTCCCCCTTGTGTGGATGAGATGCCGTCCATGGAAAAGCTCCATCAAGCGCTGAAGGGTGAAGCTTTTGAAATCTTGGCAATCAGTATTGACGTATCGGGGTCCAAAGCTGTGCTCCCTTTTATGAAAAAACACAAGCTGAGTTTCCCTGCCCTTACCGACACTAAAGGAGCCATAAAAAACCTCTATCAGACAACCGGTGTCCCTGAAAGCTTTATCATTGATAAGGACGGGATTATTGTAGAAAAAGTTATAGGTCCAAGGGACTGGGCTACCCCTGGCGTTATTCGTTATTTTCGAAATCTGATTTAGAGAAATTAGCGATCAATAATGAAACACGCCGGTTAATATGATTTAAATCATAAGTCTTGCGTTGCTGTTTTGATGACTGCCTTACGAACGCTGTCAATCCTTTGTGTTATAATCAATTGGGAGTATATCGATGTTTTACAGACAACTCGGTAATACTGATGTAAAAGTCAGCGCAATCGGTTTAGGCTGTTTGGCCGTCGGTGGTCCCTGGAGGCATTGCGGCGAACCGGTGCGCCTGGGTGAAGCGGACGATAGCGAATCGATTCGTGCCATCCATCGGGCCCTTGATTTGGGTATTAACTTCTTCGACACTGCCGCCAACTATGGAGCCGGACATAGTGAATCGGTATTGGGTCAGGCCCTCGGTCACAGGCGACCGGAAGTTCTCATCGGGACTAAATTTGGATACCAGGTGGATGAAGAGACTCAGCAGGTTGACTATTACGATAACGACATCAACAGCGACAAGGTTGTTGCCAACATCCGTCAAGAATGCGAGGCAAGCCTGCGCCGCTTGAACACTGATTATATCGATCTATACCAGTTTCACGTAAATGAGTATGATGTTGAAAAATCGATCATGGTGCGTGAGGTTTTGGAGGATTTGGTATCCGAAGGAAAGATACGCTTCTACGGCTGGAGCACGGAGAATCCTCAAGCTGCTCGTACGTTTGTAGAAGGTAAGCATTGTGTCGCCATCCAGCATACGCTCAATGTGGTGTTGGATACCCCGAAGATGATTGCAATTTGCCATGAATTCAATCAAACGAGCCTTGTCCGGAATGCCCTGGGAAAGGGTTTTCTCACCGGTAAATATAATGCCGGGAGTAAATTCGCAGAAAATGACTTGAGAAGCAGAGATGATTTCCGGAATGGGCTGATTCGTCCGATTTTAGAAGTGCTTGAACAATTGCTGGTGCATTTAACCTCCGACGGCCGAACACCCGCTCAGGGCGCGTTAGGCTGGGTCTGGGCCAGGAGTGAACAAACTATTCCGATACCTGGATTTCGTACCGCAGCCCAAATAGAGGACAACGCTAAAGCGATGGAATTCGGACCGCTGGGTGCAGAACAAATGCAGGCAATAGAAGATCTTTTAAAACATGAAAACTCGACAGATGAAGTGTTTCGACCGCGGGCATAAACACAAGATGAAAATGTTCGGGCAAACCCGAATGTGAACCGGAGCGTTCGATTAGAATCGTTTGGGGGAGTGTTTTTCGACTATCATTTCACGTTGAATCCAGTAGGTAAAATCTGAGTGCCGGCAATTTGAACCAGATGTCTGACTACATAGAAGTGACAAGTTTGAAAGATCTCATTTGTTTCTACATTCGATACGCAATACATAAAATCCATACACAGGATCTTCCTGCACCAGGTTCCCTATGAATAACAAGCTTTTAAGAAGTCATATCTTGAAATTTTCGATTCGAGATATTCCGGGCGGCTGTTTGCGAGGTGTTGACGTATTTATGGTATTCTGTTTTCGTTTGTAAAATCGGCTTGCCTTTTCACGATTACCGCAGTCCGTCATATCGCACCATCGCCGGCTTCGGTTCCGGCTTGTATCCAAGAACAACCAGTTGCAGCCAGAATCTGCACATCTCTTTATTCTCTTTGATTGATCGGACACCAAAAGATCGACAGCGGACCGAACGATGGGGACGAGCAACTTGTTCATATTGTCTTTTGGGCTGCAAGATTTCCACGAGAAGCCGGAATTTGTTCGAATGATTTTCATCTGAGCCATGGTTTGGGAAAGCGCTTCATTGAACATCGTTAAGTCCTTATTTTTAGGCGCCTTCTCTTTAAATAGCGAAGTAAAAATTCGATACAGCGTTTCACGCAATGAGATCGCATAATTTAAAACGGTTTCTGCTTTTAAAGGATTTTTTAATGCCGCTTGGTTGAGCTGTTTGACTTCATTCGGTTTCAAAACTCCGGCATGCCGACTCCATCTTACTATATCGCCATATTCGTTTAGAAACTCAACAGGGTTTTCCCGGCCGCGCCAGTCAACTGTATTGACGAAATCCAGACAGAGCAATCCACCCACAAGATTCAAGTTTCCGGCATGTCTTTTCAATGCTTTCAAAGGATCTCCTCCTGACTGTTCTAACCGGTAAAAATATGTTGACAGGTTATAATAGGTTCGATAAATTGTAACCAATAAAAATCAAATAGGTGGTTATTTTTGTTTCATCATAACCGAAATTCGTTACTGTATCAATAACCTTAAAATATTATGGAGTAATAATATGAAAAAGGATGCACTGAAGACGGTATATCATGAACTGGAGGAAAAAGGATTCAAGGCGAAGATGGTATCGGTTGAGCACGTTCCGGAGTTGAAGCAGGATATCGATGAAAAGCATCGCAAAGGACTTTTCGATCCGGAGTTTTATCAAGAGGAATTATCTTCATTCGATTTTGAAAAACCTGGCCAACTTCCCAACGCGACTTCTATTATTGTGGTGGCTGCCCCCCAGCCCAAATCGATGATTTACATCGAATGGAACGGTAAGAGATATCCGATCGTTGTCCCCCCGACCTATTCATATGCCACCGATGAACAGGCAGGAGAAATTCTTGAGGCTGCGTTGACCGGATCGGGGTATCATGTCGCAAAAGCAAGACTGCCCTTTAAGCTGTTGGCGGTTCACAGCGGGTTGGCCCAATATGGAACAAATAATATCTCTTATGTTGACGGAATGGGAAGTTTTTATCGACTGGCGGCTTTCTATACGGATATTCCCTTAATCGAGGATAATTGGGGCAAACTGCGGGTCATGGAACGATGTGAAAAATGCTCTGCCTGCATCCAGGTGTGTCCTTCCGGCGCTATCACAAAAGAGCGCTTTCTGATCCGAGGGGAACGGTGCCTCACCTTCCACAATGAGCGGAATGTGGAATTTCCCGGATGGCTGGATCCTGATTGGCACAACACGTTGGTGGGATGTTTGCACTGCCAGCGGGTTTGCCCCGTTGATAAAGACGTATTCAAGTGGGTAGAAGATAAAGGTGTGATGTCCGGCGAAGATGCAAACCGTCTCATGTCCGGAGCGTCCAGAGACGAACTCTCAGGAGATGGAATCCAATTGATCGAGCAGCTGGGACTCATGGAATATTACGATCGGCTCGGAAGAAACTTAAAGATGCTGATGCGTAATGATTAATTGCACGCTATTTGTTATTATCCTCCGGAGTAATAAGGATCTTTAGCCCTTCCTGGTGTTCATGCATTTTCAGCGCTTCGAGAAATTGGGGTAGGGGGAGCACATTGCTGATTAAGGGTTCGACGCGAATTTTTTCTGAGGCAATCAGTTCCATTGTCCGGGGATATGCATCGTGGCTCATCACCGTACCGAGAATGGTCAACTCATTTCGAAACACTTGAAAGGGGCTGAATTCCACTCTGGTATCCGGATTATTCACACCGAAAAGGACCACTTTCCCGCCTGTTTTTACCACTTCAAAGCACTGGGTTACGGTCACAGGAAGCCCGGCACTCTCAATGACGACATCGACACCGCCGTTTGAGTATTCCTTGATGGCCTCAACGGCGTTTTCATTTACGGGATCTATGGTTGCAGTGGCGCCCAGTTCATGGGCGACTTTTCTCCGCTCTGCTTGGGGCTCTGATACAAATACCTTTGAAGCTCCCGAACCCTTGGCTAACTGCATTAATATAAGGCCGATGGCTCCGCCCCCGAGAATCGCAACGGTTTCCCCGGGTTTTATTTCCGCTCGATCGATTCCATGAACACAGCAGCTTGCCGGTTCCAAAAAGGCTCCCCATTTTAACGGCATGCCTTCCGGCAATCGGTAAACCTGACGTTCGAAGACGCACGCATACTCGGCGAATCCGCCGCCTTTATAATTGAACATCCCGAATCGGTTGGGGCAGAGGTGGGTCCTTCCGGACCTGCAGTATTCGCAGACCTGGCAGATGATGCCCGGATCCATGGCAACACGATCACCGGGTTTGAAATTCTTGACTCCCGAGCCGATTTCCTTAACGATGCCTGATGCTTCGTGACCCGGTGTGGCGCCGATATTTAGATCCCAGGTACCGTGAAACTGGTGGATATCCGTTCCGCAGATACCGCAGTATGCAATTTCTACCAGAACTTCCTGCTCACCCACTTCCGGGATGGGTCGATCTTCGAACCTGAAATCTTCTATACCGTGTGATACGATCGCTTTCATTTTCTATTCCTCCGGTCATCCATTGAATCGTCGTGGTAAATTTGTGTTTTAAAGTCTGGGGAGCTACATAGCACAATAATTGGAAATTTTGTACTATTCTGTCGATATCGACTTAACTGGGAGTAGACGTAACCTATTGTTTCAATTGACTCTGATGCGCTTTTGATGAATACTCATGAAGAGAAAGGAATCCAAACGATATAGCGCCATGAACAATCCATATTCTCCATCGATCGGTAATTTATTAGAAAACATTCCGGATAGCCTGCCTGAAGAACTGGTTGACGTACTCACTTCAAAGGGTGACGGCGGGATCAGAATTGAACGCATCGTATCTAGGGGGCATTCCTCTCCGCCCGGCTATTGGTATGATCAAAACCGGAATGAATTTGTCGTTTTGCTAAAAGGCAGTGCCGGTTTGCGGTTCGAAGGGTGTGAAGATACAGTGGTGTTGAAGCCGGGGGATTGGATCAATATCCCGGCACACGGAAAACACCGCGTGGAGTGGACGGACCCAAATCAGGACACGGTGTGGCTGGCGGTTCATCACCCGTAACGATCCTTTGCCACAGCTGATGGATCGATCCGGTTCTATTATTTATCCGATTTTAATCGTTCTTTTAAGGTTAAATTTTCATCCATCAACTTAATGTTATCCTCAGTGACTCTTCTGAGTCTGGTGGCCAAAATATCGGCGAACATCCGATATACGGTGTGCGCCAGTGAATGGTCTTTTTCACGCAGCTTTCGATCTACGGTAGAGCTGTCTACGCCCAATACCAGTGTCGTTGTGTCGGCTGCCCGAACCGTTGCGGACCGGGGAGCTCCGCTGATAACACCCATCTCTCCGAACAAATCACCGATGTTCTGGAGGAAGGTGATGACTTTGTCCCCCTTGATGATTTCGAGTTTCCCACTAATGAGGAAATAGATCCAGGTATCGACTTCCCCCTCTTGAATGATGATCTCTCCGGGTTCATATTCCCGCAATTTGGCCAGTTGCAGAAACGAACGGAGATCGGTATCTGAAAACCCTTTAAGCTGTTCTATTTTCTTCAGCTGGCTGATCAGTTTGACATTGTCCCCTATATAGGCTGTTTCCTTCATGGATATCTCCAGTATCAACGGTCACGATCATGGCTTTTATTTTGTTTATCGACACATACCACTCATATCTGAAAAAGTACCTATTTAATCGCGGTTCGATTTATACACGTGGAATTCTTTCATTTATGAGGTTCTTCTCCCATATAGATGGAGAAAAGGGTTTATTGAAAACGAGCGTCTACCGTGATACAACCCCGATCATCTGAATTCCAAGACTATAAGAAAGGAGCGCGACCAATGCTCAAGACCTGGCTGAATGAAACACTCGGTATTAAACATCCTATTATTCAGGGCGGTATGGGACCGTACAGCACGAACAAATTGGCAGCCGCCGTAACCAATGCCGGTGGTTTAGGCATCATCAGTCTGATCGGTATGGGCGTTCAGCACAGTGATGCCACGCCGGTTGATCAGAAGCTTGTCTTTGGAGAAGGCGCCACCGAAGAATTACTCGAACAGAGTATTCGTTATGTAAAGGAAGAGACTGCTGCATCAGGGGGTATTTTCGGTATGAACTGCCCGGTATCGGTTGAGTTCATTGAAGCGGCCAAAAAACTGATACTCGGCTCCATTGACATTCGCAGTCAGGATCCGGACCTTCAAAAACGATTCAGAGTCATCATCACTTCAGCCGGAGATCCGGTCCCATGGGCCGATACCATTCGCAAGACCGATTTGATCTGGTATCATGTGATTCCATCCATATATCATGCCCGCCGTGCAGAGAAAGCCGGTGTGGATGCGATCATCGCCTCGGGGCATGAGGGGGGCGCCCATGTATCCTGGCAACCGGTTCATTCCATGATTTTGATTCCCGGTGTGGTCGAGGCCAGCACACTTCCGGTTATTGCTGCAGGCGGTTTTTGCGATGGGAGGACCGTTGCAGCGGCAATGGCCATGGGGGCGGTCGGGGTCCAGATGGGAACCCGATTCATTGCCACTCAGGAATGTGATTTCTGGGATGTTTGGAAACAGGGGATCTTGCAGAGTGATGACCGGTCGACATTAGTGGCGCGAGGAATGTTTGGCCCCATGCGGTTCATTGCGAATCCGGCTTCCATAAAGCTGGTGGACCGCACGGCCAGGCTTTTTCCTGAATTCTTTCAGGGGCAGCCGGTGGATCTCAGTCCGGAATTGATCGAGATGGAAAGAACCGGGTTTGCCAAACTACAGGACGATGATGCCGAGGGGTCTTTGATACTCGGCGGGGAGGTTTCAGGGCGTATCAAAGATTTGCCGAAAGTATCCGACCTTATAGATCGCATGGTAAACGATGCCTCTGAAATCATAAATAACTTGCCGGGTTACCTTCAATCATGATTCGATTCGAAAAATGAAACCGATGATGCGTGATTCGGATAAGTTGAAAAGGGGCACGGTTGTCGTTATCGGCGTCGGTTATGATGAGAACTCATCTTTCATGCAGGGGCCGGCATCGGCACCTTCCAAAATCCGGGAGATGCTGCATTGCGGTTCGGCCAATCTCTGTGCCGAAAATGGAATCGATCTCGCAGAGCATCCCCAATTCAAGGACCTGGGCGATATCCGGACAGATGAAGCTGTCGACGTCTTCAATAAAATCGAAGACACCGTCCGCATGCTGGTTGAAAAAGGGCTATACGTTCTCGCCCTGGGAGGCGACCACTCAATAACCTTTCCGGTGGTCAGAGGCTACAGGCATCGGCACAACCGGTTAAACATCCTTCATTTAGACGCCCATCCGGATTTGTACGATGAATACGATGGAAACCGGAATTCCAATGCATGCCCCTTCGCTCGTATCATGGAAGAGGGGCTTGCCGATCGTCTGGTCCAGATCGGTATCCGAACCCGAAATCCTCACCAGGCCGCTCAAGCCGAACGGTTCGGGGTAGAGATGATGGAGATGAGAAACTGGAATCCACAAACCGGGATCGATTTTAACGGGCCGGTGTATCTCTCTTTGGATCTGGATGTTCTGGACCCCGGTTTTGTTCCGGGGGTCTCCCATCATGAGCCGGGCGGACTGTCGCCGCGAGATGTTTTAAACATCATTCATGGCTTGCAAGTGCCCATTGTGGGGGCAGACATCGTTGAGTTGAACCCGAAGCGTGATCCTACGGGAGTCAGTGCGATGGCCGCTGCAAAATTTCTAAAGGAAATTGCCGGAAAGATGATCGAGCTTAACCCTTAACACGGATTTTCTATACTCCTTTTTACCATCTACCCTGTTGGAGGCCAGGAGGGGCGCGGCGACATAAAGTGCTCCTTCAACCCCTGAACATTAAATTCATCCGATTTGCAGAAATCGATGACCTTACGTTCCCAATCCTCCACCATTTGTGCCGCCTTAGGAACATCTTTTGCGATTTCAATGGGAATGGAAATTACTCCATGTTTATCTCCCATGATGAGATCACCGGGCTGAACCACCAACCCGCCCACCTTTACCGGGATACCCATATCGATCGTGTGTACATATGCATGGGAAACCGTTACACAGCTTGAAAAGAAATGGAAACCCAATTCATCCGCCTCATCCAGATCCCTAACCGATCCATCGGTAACCGTACCGACACACCCCAATGCCTTATGCATATTGGCGTTGACCTCTCCCCAGAATGACCCGACTACCGGATTGTCTATATCGTGTTGGACAACGATTCTCGGGGCAGGGATTTTTTGTACTTCTTCCCACCAATCGGGCGGTGAGATCCTTCTGCCTTCCGAAGACCGGGCAGTGATAACACCTGTTGCCGCATAACCGATCATCGGCTTCATATCCGGAAACCGGCACTGAATTTCAGGCAACATAAATCCTTCGTTTCTCGGCCGAATATTAAAGAGCTCGATGGCATTGGATATGGCAGGAGTCGGCCATTCCATGAGTGCGTCCAGATCGCTTTGAGATAAAACTTCGGTCATGTTATTACCCCCTTCTTTACTATTTAATGGTATATGAATTTATGCTTTCTCGGGCAGGAGAGCCTCGATTGAACTGCCGACAATTTCGACGATCTTATCAATTTGCTCATCCGTGGTTACCAGAGGCGGCGCAAGGGGGATGATTTCTCCCCTGGTCCGTGTAAAGAGCCCCCGTTTCATCATTTCCGAACGGACTCGATCCCCCACTTTATCGGCGGCATCATAGGATTCTCGTGTTTCTCGATCTGAAACCAGCTCTACGGCCGCCATCATACCGAGACCCCGGACATCTCCAACGGCCTCGAGATCGTATAACGTGTTAAGTCCTTCCAGCAGCCGCCGGCCGCCTTCAGCGGCCCGGTCCACCAGACCTTCATTTTCGAGAATCTCCAGATTCTTCAGCGCCACCGCACAACATGTGGGGTGACCGGAGTAGGTGTAGGCGTGCATCCAGCGATTTTCAATAGGCACATTGTCCATTACCTCACGAATCTCATCCGAAATCATGATCCCGCCCAACGGCAGATAACCGCTGGTAATGCCCTTGGCAAACACCAAAATATCCGGTTCCACATTCCAGTGGGTCAGTGCAAACATTTTTCCGGTTCGTCCGAACCCGGTGATGACTTCATCGGCGATGAAGAGAACGTCATATTTGTTACAGACTTCACGAATCTTCGGGAAGTAATCATCCGGCGGGACGATGACACCGCCGGCGCCCTGCACCGGCTCCGCGATAAAAGCGGCTACCGTATCCGGCCCTTCCGCTTGGATGGCTTCCTCCAGCAATCGTGCTGCCGCCTGTCCGATGGTTTCGCCTTCTTTTGCACCGTTAAATCGATAAGGAAAGGGAGGATCGATGTGCACAAAGCCCGGGGTTCGCGGTCCAAACATCTTCCAATAGGACGGGATGCCGGTGGCGCTCATTGCAGCCATGGTTACTCCATGGTAACCCAAATGGCGGGAAATCACCTTATACTTTTCCGGTTTTCCCTTTGCCTTCCAATAAAAGCGGGCTGTTTTAAAGGCACTCTCGTTGGATTCGGCGCCACCGCTGGTAAAATAGGCTTTATTGAGGCTGGGATAGGCTAACTCGCTCATCCGTTTGGCGAGTTCAATGGCCGGAATATTGGAAGACCCGGTGTATGATGAACAGTAGGCGAGCGCGCTCATCTGGGCTTCTGCCGCTTTAGCAAGTTCACTCCTACCATGGCCTGCATTGACATTCCAGAGTCCCCCCAATCCGTCGATGTATTCCCGACCCTCAACATCCGTCATGACGGCCCCGTTTCCTTTTACCCAGATCTTCGGGGTTTCATGCTCGGTGGGATGGTATAACGGGTGAATCAGATGAGCCTGGTCTACTTTTGTAAGGTCTGCAGTACCGGCAGTTGCAAGCGCCATGGATTGTCCTCCTATTAATGAATTATTTAAGATAATATCTCCCGGAGTCTCTTATCATCTTTTCTTGCAATTCGCACCTTATTATTTTAACAAATGATAGTATATTTTTTCAGGTATCGAGCAAGCGCACCATAAATTGAAACATCCTCTAATTGAAGCAATGAGGCTTTAATTCCAAGCATGGAATAGGGGGGAATATGCAATTTTTCGCTATTGTTGCTCATATCCGATTTCAGGATGTAATTGATATCCTGTTTCTTACCGTCATCGCATACCATCTCTATCTCTGGTTTCGAGGAACAAAAGCATTAAAAGCCCTTGTGGGATTGTTAGCACTCGGCATCATATACACCGTGGCCCAGCTTTGGGGGCTTTTTCTTACCACATGGATGTTTCAGATTCTCTGGCAGGTTTTAATTATCCTGCTGATTATTCTTTTTCAGACCGAGATCAGACAGGTATTGGAACGGATAAATCCGTTCCGGGCTTTTGGATGGCGAAAACTGGCTCTGCCCGAAGCATGGATCGACCAGTTTGCAGAAGGATGTTTTCGTCTGGCCAAACGGAAAATCGGAGCGCTTATCATCGTGGAGCGAAAGGATAATGTGGAGGAGTGGATTACCGGCGGAATGCCTTTGGAGGGTGAACCCGGGATAGAACTGCTGCAGAGTGTTTTCCAGAAAGAATCTCCGCTCCACGATGGCGCCGCTGTTTTAAGGAGAGGACGAATCATCCGTGTGAGCAGCTATCTTCCGCTGAGTTCCAAGGAGGATTTGCCGAGCATCTGGGGAACCCGGCATCGAGCGGCGCTCGGGCTTTCCGAACGGTGTGATGCCTGGGTGGTTGCAATTTCAGAAGAGCGTGCCGAGGTTTCATTGTCCCATGGCGGTAAATTGAGCAGGATTACCCAACCGGATGAGCTGACGCAACAGATATCTGAAGCCTTGAAGGCGCCTGTTCCCGCAAACGTGACCCTGCTGGACAAATTCCTATCTTTTTTTGTCCACCACTGGCGCTTAAAATTCGGGGCTTTAGGCCTTGTTAGCATCCTCTGGCTGCTGTTTGCAGGGCAACAGGACTTTGAAGCAACCCTTAAAATCAGCCTGAAAATCGTCAATCTTCCGCCTGATATGGAAATCGTCCAGCCGGTGAAGCCCCGTGTTTCAATAACCATTCGGGGCTTGAGGAAAGATGCCAGCACGGTGGATCCGGATGACGTGGATGTAGTACTGGACCTAACCCTGGCCGGTCTGGGCAGGGAAGCATTTCGTATTGCGAGACATCAGATCATGCTGCCCAATGAGCAGGTCAATGTGGTAAAAATAGAGCCCTCTGAGATAACCTTCGAATTCAGGGACAAGGAACAGATTCAGAAGCCTATACCGGAATCATCCCAGCCGCAGGGTTAAAACCACAATTTTTAAGCTACAAAACCTTTTTAAACACCCCCAGCGCGTGATCGATATCGTCTGAAGTGATGTGGTAATTGGTTACCGCTCGCATTTGATCGGGGGGCTTCGGCCCCATTCGCACACCTTCTGCGGCAAGCTCTTTTGCCAGCACTTCCGGCGTTAAACCGGGTTTGATTATCTTAAAGAAAACGATGTTTGTTTTTATTTTTTCCGGATCGATGGCAATGCCGTCCAACTCGGCCAGGCCTTCCGCCAGTTTCTTGGCATTTTCGTGATCTTCCGCCATACGATCCACAGTCTCGGTGAGCGCAACTATACCGGCAGCTGCCAGTACTCCGGCCTGACGCATTCCTCCGCCCAATACCTGCGAATCCGTCTGGCCCCCTTAATGAATTCAGAACTGCCGCACACCATGGAACCCACCGGAGCCCCAAGCCCTTTGCTTAAACAGAATTGGATTGAGTCGGCTTCTTTCACCAGCTCCTTTACCGTGGTGCGGAGGGCAACGGCAGCATTGAAGATTCGTGCACCGTCAACATGGAATTTCAATCCGTATTTTTTAGCCAGCTCACCGATGGTGTTCATATAATCGACCTCCAATGGATGGCCGTTGCATCGGTTGTGCGTATTTTCCAAAGCAACCAGACGGGTTTTCGGGCAATGGGCATCTTCGGGCCGTATGGCGGCCACGATATCTTCGGGCCGTATTTTCCCATTCGGCTGATTCGGGACAATTCGGAGACTGATTCCACCCAGTGTGGCGGCTCCGGCTTGTTCGCTGGTAAAGATATGCGCTTCATCTCCCAGAATGACTTCCTCCCCTCTGTTGCAGTGTGTGAGCTGGGATACCAGATTTCCCATGGTTCCGCTTGCCACAAAAAGGGCGGCTTCCTTGCCCAGGCGTTCTGCGGCCAACTCTTCCAATCGCACGACGGTGGGGTCCTCGCCGAACACATCATCTCCGACTTCAGCCGAAGACATCGCCCGACGCATCGATTCTGTCGGTTTCGTAATGGTGTCTGAGCGCAAGTCAATCGTTTTCATATGTTTTCTCCTTAGACTCTTAATTAGTGTCCGTCCGCTAATGTCTAAGCATCTGTAAATATTAAATATAGT
>CAYSUA010000085.1:0-14214 GCA_964433795.1 uncultured Desulfobacteraceae bacterium
GATCCGGACATTTCTCTCGATCATCGTGGTTTCTCCGACCACAACCCCGGTTCCGTGATCGATGGCGAATCGTTCGCCGATTTTTGCCCCGGGATGAATGTCGATGCCGGTCTCCCCGTGGGCATACTCCGTCATGATTCGGGGCAGCAACGGAACACCCAATTGATAAAGGGTATGGGCCATCCGATACACGGAAATGGCGAAAATACCCGGATAACTGAAGACAATCTCATCATAGGTCTTGGCTGCAGGATCTCCCTCAAAAGTGGCCATGACGTCGGTGGCAAGGATCTTTCGAATCTCGGGGATGGTTTCCAGAAAATCGAGACAGATTTTTTGACCCTGCTCCGCACACTCGGTGCAGGACTGTTTATATTTTAAGCAGTCATGCCGAATGCTGTTGATAATCTGCTCGGAGACCATTTCGAAAATAATGGATACCGATTGCCCGATAACATATTTCAGGGTCACCGGATCGACTTTTTCCCTGCTGAAATATCCCGGGAAAAGCACCTGGCGCATTTTATCGATGATTTCAATCACAGCGGCTTTGGAAGGAATCGGATCATAATCGATGTGGGTGTAACATTCGGTGTCGCTGCAGCTTTCTACTATTTTTTCCACCTTTTCCGGCAGCTGTTCTCTGTATTTGTCCAGCGACTCAGCCTCCAATTTGCACGTCAATTCTGTTGATTTGGCATTGTCCGTCATGGCTGATTCCTTTCTTCCGTAACGAGCATGTCATTTGAAACGCCAGCTCAATACACCTTATATTAGCTTCAACCTAAGTCTTAGAATATCATTGGCATTTTCATTAATCAAATAGAGCCGGAGTTAATGTTCGGAACTTACTGCAACAGAGTATTTACATTACCACTCACACTGTGGTACTCAAAATTCAAAATTTGACTTAAGTCATTTTTTTAAACCTGCCAACTGGATACGGTTTAATAAATTTGGAAAGTGGATCAGGGCCGGTAATATTCCAGTCCGGATTCAACGAATTTAAAAAAGGAAAATCGATGCCTGTTTTCAGTTATCTGGCATACCCGGCAAAAGGCGCGAAGGAGACGTTGCTTACCGATCTTTCCGCCCTCGACCACTGTGAAGTCATCCCGTCAGAAAATGAAGAGATCCTGATCCTTGTGACCGACACACCGGACGAGGAAAAGGAAAAGGAACTTCAAAAAAAACTTAACGCTTTAGAATCATTAAAATCTCTTGGCATGACGTTCGGCCATACAGATGAGTGAAAAAACAGAAGGAGTAGCAAATGGACATTACTAGAAGATCATTCATAAAAGCCGCAGCCGCACAGAGTGCAGTCACAGCGGCAGCGGTGCTGTTTCCGGGAATCAGTTTCGGGGCCTGGAAGAATCTGGATTCATCTTCAGGGAAAATTGTTTGGAAAAAAACGCCGTGCCGTTTTTGCGGCACAGGATGCGGCCTTCTGGCAGGTGTTTCCGGAGACCGGGCGGTAGCCGTAAAAGGAGATCCCAACTGCTCGGTCAACAAGGGATTGTGCTGCGTTAAAGGGTATCATTCCGTTCAAGTCCTTTACGGAAAAGACAGAGTGACGGAAGCACTGGTCCGAAAAAACGGAAAGCTGGTGGAGGTGCCCGTAAAAGAAGCCCTCGATCTGGTGGCCGAAAAAATGAAGGAGACCATCAAGAGCCGCGGAAAGGACGCCGTGGCCATATACGGTTCCGGCCAATGGTCCATCCCGGATGGGTATGCCGCATCCAAGCTGTTCAAAGGCTGCATCGGCACCAACAATGTGGAGGCAAACGCCCGTCTCTGCATGGCCAGCGCGGTAACCGGATTTTTGACCAGTTTCGGCATGGACGAACCCATGGGCTGCTATGAAGACATGGATCACGCAGACGTCTTCATTACCTGGGGCAACAACATGGCCGAGATGCACCCGGTCCTCTTTTCTAGAATGCTCGCCAATCGCCAGACAAAAAAACATGTCAAGATCATCGATTTTGCCACCCGCACCACCCGCTCCAGCCAGGCATCGGACAAATCGATCCTCTTCAGACCCCAGACGGATCTGGCCGTTGCCAACGCCATCTGTTATGAGATCATCAGCAACGATTGGGTAAACTGGGATTTCGTAAAAAAACACGTCTCCTTTCACAAAGGCAAAACCAATATCGGGTACGGTACGGAAGATCATTTCAAGTTCAAGGACAAAGCGGAAACCATCGACTTTGAACAGTACAAAGAATTTTTAAACGATTACACACCCGAGAGGGTGGAAAAAATATCCGGCGTTCCGGCAAAAGAAATCAAATACCTGGCTTCACTGTTCGGGAACCCGGATAAAAAGGTCACCTCCTTCTGGTGCATGGGAATGAATCAGCACACCCGGGGAACCTGGATCAACAACCTGGTCTACAATTGCCATCTGCTGGTGGGAAAGATCTCCTCACCGGGCAACAGTCCGTTTTCCCTGACCGGCCAACCCAGCGCCTGCGGTACGGTGCGCGAAGTGGGGACGTTGACCCACAAACTTCCTCACGGCGTTGTCATGAAGGAAGGGGCACGCAAACTGGCCGCCAAAATCTGGAACGTGCCGGTCGAGAATATCGACCCAAAACCCACCTACCATACCGTCGAGATGTTCCGGGCTCTGGATCGGGGTGATATCCGGTTCATGTGGATCCAGGTAACGAACCCCATGGTCACCATGCCCAATTTGAACCGGTACCGGGACGGCGCTCAAAAAGAGGATCGGTTCGTCGTCGTGTCCGAAATATATCCGACCCCCACATACGACATCGCCGATGTGGTGCTGCCGTCGGCCTTATGGATCGAGCGGGAAGGATTTTTCGGAAACTCGGAACGGCGCACCCAGCACAACGAGCAGATTGTTCCCACACCTGGCAACACCATGTGCAACACATGGCAGCTCATCGAAGTGGCCCGAAGGCTGGGATACGAAAAGCAGTTTCCGTGGAGCCGGAAAACCTACATTGAAGATATCTGGAATGAGTATACCCGGTTTCACGACAATCCCAAACACCGGATGGCGCCCTATAAGGAGCTTAAAGCCAGATCCGGCATTCAATGGCCCTATGTCAACGGTATGGAGACAAAATGGCGATACAATGTCAAATACGACCCGGCGGCTAAAGGAGAAGATTTCGATTTTTACGGTAAGCCGGATCGAAAGGCCTGGATATGGGCGAGACCCTACGAGCCGGCGGCGGAATCGCCGGACAGCGAATACCCCTTCTGGCTCAATACCGGCCGGATTCTCGAGCACTGGCACACCGGCTCCATGACCCGGCGTATTCCGATCCTGCACAAGGCGGCGCCGGAATCTTATGTCGAAATCAATCCCGATGACGCCTCCCGAATGGGTATCATAAACGGAAGTAAGGTCAAAATCTCTTCACGAAGAGGCTCTGTGGTGATGAAGGCTAGCATCAACGGCCGGGGACGCCCGCCGAAAGGAATGGTCTTCGTTCCTTTCTTTGACGAAAGCTATCTGATCAATGAAGTCACCTTGGATGCCTTTTGCCCCATATCCAAGCAACCGGACTACAAAAAATGCGCCGTAAAACTGGAGAGGGTATAATGGAAAAACCGGATATTAAATCAGATCAAAAACCAAATCAGAAAATCGGTAAGGTTTTTCTCGTTTTTGCCGGAATTTGCATCATAGCGCTGCCTTTTATCGTGTTTTCGGCTTTTTCTTCAGAACCGAAACAGACGGAGACTTCGCTGGTGGAGCCCCAGAGCCTTGATTTCGACTATAACGGGAGAGCCATATTTGCATACTATGACCGGATGTCAAAAGATTATATACAAGGCACCTCCACCGGACGAACACTCAGTGACTACTACTCCCGCAGACAATATCCGGGGTCACCGCCGGTGATCCCTCACCCGGTGGAAGTACACAAAAGGGAGCTCGAGTGCCTTGCGTGTCATGCCGGCGGCGGCTGGACGGAAACATTAAAAAGCATAACGCCGGTAACACCCCATCCGGAACAGGCCAGTTGCAGGCAATGCCACGTGTGGCCCACAACAGATACACTCTTTAAGGCAAATGACTGGCAGAGTGTTCCTCCTCCCCGGCTGGGCCGGTCCGAACTGCCCGGAAGCCCGACCCCGATTCCCCATGGTCTTCAAATGCGGGGCAATTGCATTGCCTGCCATGTGGGCCCGGGAACGGTGACGGCCATCCGGGTAGAGCATCCTTCACGGGGCAATTGCAGGCAATGCCATGTGCCGGACGCTGAAGCGGAGCCGTTTAAAAGAAAATCCGAATCATAATAGATCAGGAAAGTTATGAAGAAAGCAACGTTTAAAAACTGCCTTATCGGTACTTTGATCGTGTTGCTCGCCATCTTTTCCGGGTGGACGGTACACTCCAAAGAGGGCGGCGTCACACAGATCTACAAAAACGCCATTGATCCGTTTGATGCTGAAAAGAGAGTCGATTCGGCCATCCCGGTCCCGGAAAGCGTTGCTCTGGTGAGCACTGGATACCAGGGAAGGCCGTTCTGGACGGAAACCCGAAAGGACAAGGTTGAACGCTTTAAATGCAGTGAATGTCATAATAATAAAACAGTCACCATCGATCGGGCTGCTGAGATGGCCCACGGCGTTATCGTTCTGGATCACGGCAGCCCGGAAAAACCGCTGTCCTGTTTCACCTGTCATAAAGAAGACGAGCGTGATTTCTTGGAACCTGAAAAGGGTGTGAAAGTCGATATGGATCACTCCTACCAGCTTTGCGGCCAGTGCCATTTCAGACAAAAAAAGGATTGGGTGGGCGGCGCCCACGGGAAGCGCCTCTCCTATTGGGCAGGCAAGCGAGTCGTGAAAAACTGTACGTCCTGCCACGATCCTCACTCTCCGCTCTTTAAAAAGCGTTGGCCGACGACATACTCACCTCCTTTTAAATAATAGGAAAAAGAATGGATCCCCGGAATAACAGCGAATGCTCGAAGCAAAATGAAAACACCCGTCGGCAGGGTAAACCGTGCGGGCGTAGAGAATTTCTCAAAGGAGCCGCCAAAGCGGCCGCATTGGGAAGTGCTGCCATGCTCACAGGCTGCGGAGCCGGCCTGCTGGGTTCAAACGAGGAGTTATCGCTGCGGTGGAAAGAATACTTCAAGAAGCACTACCGTCTCATGACAAAGGAGGAAAAGGAAGAGACGGTTCAACGCCTCGAGCGATTGGCTAAAATTAAAAGAGGCGCCGATATCCAGATGAGCCCAAAGGTGCCCATAGAAGGGGTCCTGTTCGGCTATGCCTTCAATGTCACCCGATGTGAAGGGTATATGGAATGCGTAGCCGCATGCGTAAAAGAGAACAACCTAGACCGGAAGTCGAATACGCAATATATCCGTATCTTCGAGCTGGAGCACGGTGCGATGACCCCGGAGTCGGGCGACGGCAAATACTTTCATGAAGTACCGGTTGACGGCCATTTCTATATGGGGGTTCAGTGTTTCCATTGTGAAAGTGCGCCTTGCATCAAGGCATGTCCCACAAAGGCCACCTGGATGGAACCGGACGGCATCGTTGTCGTGGACTATGACTGGTGCATCGGCTGCCGGTATTGTATGGCAGCGTGTCCTTATTACGGGCGTCGTTTCAACTGGAACGATCCGGTTGTTCCAGTAAAGGAGATGACCAAAAAACAGCACTATCTCGGCAACAGGATGAGAGCCCGGGGACAGATGGAGAAATGCACCTTCTGCGTGCAGCGAAGCAGAGATGGCAGGCTGCCCGCCTGTGTTGAAGCCTGTCCCACCGGTTCACGGGTGTTCGGAAATCTCCTGGATCCCGACAGCGAAATCCGGTTTGTGCTGAAACACAAGAAGGTTTTCAGGTTAAAGGAGGATCTGGGTACGGATCCGAAATTCTGGTATTTTATCGACTAATAGCTGTTTCAAAACCCCGACTCGGGTCAGGGGGTAATGCACGAGCGATGGTACAGGAAAAAATCATGATGAAAAAGTCTCCCAGTAATGGATTGATTTCGTTTTTCTTAGACGGTATCCGATGGAATCTAACCGGAGGGATCGGCTATCAGTTATATCTCTGTTTTTTGGCCGCCTTAATGGTACTGGGGGTTTATGCCTATTTTGTTCAGGCCAGATTCGGTCTCTCAACCACCGGCATGTCAAATATCGTAAGTTGGGGGTTCTACATCTCCAACTTCACGTTCCTGGTGGGGGTTGCGGCAGCAGCCGTCATGTTGATCCTGCCCGCTTATCTCTTCAAGGATAAAGATCTGCATAAGGTGGTGATCATCGGTGAAGGGGTGGCCGCCGGCGCACTGGTCATGTGTCTGATGTTCGTCTTTGTCGACCTTGGCAGTCCATTGAAGGCATGGCATATGATGCCGGGGATCGGGCTTTTTAATTGGCCCTCATCGCTGCTCACATGGGATGTCATCGTATTGAACGGGTATCTGGCCTTAAACCTGCTCGTGCCCCTTTACATCCTTTATTGCGAGTATAACAACCGAAAACCTGATGAACGGAAATACCGTCCTTTTGTATTTCTTTCGATCTTCTGGGCGTTCGGCATCCACCTGGTTACGGCTTTTCTCTATGAGGGGCTTCCCGCCAGACCTTTCTGGAACAATCCGCTGATGGGCCCCCGGTTTTTAGCATCCGCGTTTGCGGCCGGCCCGGCATTAATCACCATGGTACTTGTCATTATTCACACCGCCACCACATTCAAGATTGAGACCCAGATCTTTAACAAACTGCGGCTGATCATTGTCATTTCAGCAATCATTAACCTGATCATGCTCTTTTCCGAGATATTCAAGGAGTTTTACCTGCCCACCCATCACAGCCTGCCGGCAATCTATCTCTATTTCGGTCTTAAAGGTCATAATGCCCTGGTCCCCTGGATCTGGTCGGCTATCGGAATGAACTTCTTGGGCACCTTGTCACTGATCTTTATCCCGGGCCGGAATAATCCCAAGGTGCTGTTTCCGGCGTGTATTCTGCTCTTTTTGGGTATTTGGATCGAAAAAGGCATCGGATTGATTGTGCCGGGCCTGGTCCCTTCACCCCTGGGAGAGGTGGTCGACTACGCGCCAAGCCTGGTGGAGATCGGTGTCACCCTCGGCATCCTGGCTCTGGGCATGCTTGTCGTCACCGTACTGATCAAACCGGCTCTCATCATCGAGCAGCGGTTTGAATCGAACAGGAGACCAGAAATAGGATAGACCCTGCGTTTGATTTTATTGCAAGTTTCTCTGAACGGTAAAATAGAAGGTGGCGGATTCACCCGGTACGCTTTCCGCCCAGATCCGACCTCCATGCGCCTCAATGATGGCCTTGCAGATTGCGAGTCCCAGACCGGTTCCTTCGGCTTTAGCCCCACGGCTTGTGGGAAGGGTTGAGAATTTATCAAATATGGTTTCGAGATGTTCATCCGGAATGCCGATACCATGGTCTTTCACCGACACGGCGACAAACTGCTGTTTCTCCCGGGTTTGGATGATAATCTCCGATTTCGGATCGGAGAATTTAATGGCATTATCGATGAGATTCACCAGGACCTGTTCAATACGCTCCAGGTCGAATTCCACCCAAATATCGTTGATTTTTTCGAATACGATGGAGATCTTTTTGTTTGCGGCCAAAGGACTGATGATTTCGATCACTTCCTGGATCAGCACCGTCAGATTTTCCTGCTCAAATGACCATTCTATCTTTTTGGCCTCAATTTTCGTGAAATCGAACAGGTCGGAGACCAGACGAATGAGCCGGTTCAGGTTCTTATCGATAATTTCAATATAATTCCGATTATCCGTCGTCTTGATCGTCCGGTTCAAATAATCCACCCCGCCCCTTATAACCGTCAACGGAGAGCGCAGCTCATGGGACATATTGGCGAGAAAATCCGACTTCAATTGGTCCAGGGTTTTCAATTCTCTATTCGCCTCTGAAAGCTCACGAGTGGCCTGCGCTATCTTTTCTTCAAGAGAGTCGTGGCTTTCAGATATTCGCTGTGCCATCGTGTTAAACGCCTCACCAAGGTTTTCAAATTCGTCACCGGTATCGATTTTCACTCGGGCATCCAGATTTCCTCTGGTAATTTCATCGGTCATAACCCCTAAAGATTTCAATGGTTTTATGACCACGTGACGCATCAGGACAAACAGGGTAAAGATGGTTAATAGAATCAGTCCGGTACCAGATACAACCAGCTTCATCCGATCCTTGTTTATTTCCGACAAGATTTTTTTCACCGGCAGAATTACGCTCAAGCCTCCCCCAATATCATTTTGAGCATCACCCTGGTGCTTGTGACACTGAAGACACGAGGATTTTTGATAAAGCGGCACCATATACTGGAGATACGGTTTGTCGTCGGTTTGATCCACTCTCACAATTTCCCGCAACCCCTCTTCCATGAACTTGGTGAGGACTTCTTTTTCATACCGGTCGGGTTTATTATCCGGATTCAACGGAATCATACTGTATAATCGGAACCGGTAAAGGTCTTGACGAACGGAATATTCGGATAATTTTTTTGTCACCATGGAAGGGGTAAATCGCTTGTAAATCCCTGTCGATGTGTCCAGTTGATCATCATAAAAATAGAACGTATCCCTGGCGCCCCGGCTGTCCTCAAGCACCATGACACCACCGCAATCAGAAACCCATTGCCGGGTTAGAATAACCTGCCGGGCAAGAATTCTTGCCTGATCCACCACCTGGTCCATGGCCTGATTCTCATTATGGATACCGACCCAGGTAAATATCATTCCGATCACCGGGAATACGATGAGAACAATGCTCAATAGAAACTTGGATTGAATTGACAGATAGAATTTACTCACGGTGCGGTCTCCTGAAGCACTCCATGTAAGTGTGATGTAAAATTTGTAACGATTCTGTTAATATGTCAAAAAAAACCTTGCACATAAATGAGAGCAATGCAAATTGTATTAATATTGATGGATACACCTTCCTTAAGCCTTTTTTATGGTAGTTTTCTATGAATAAAACACCCAGCCCGAAAAAAAGGCAAACCATCTTGGTCGTAGATGACGACAAAGATATTGTCCAGACCATTAAAGGGAATTTGGTGCTTGACGGTTACAGCGTGTTGTGTGCATTTGACGGGAGAAGCGGACTTCAGTTGGCAAGAGAAAACAGACCCGATCTCATCATTCTCGATTTAAACCTCCCGGATATCGATGGAATAAAGGCCTGTGAGATTATCCGCAGAGAATTCGACTTTCCCATCATCATGTTGACCGCCCGGGACGGAGTATCCGATAAGGTACTGGGGCTTGAGTGCGGTGCAGACGATTACATGGTCAAACCCTTTAATTTCCTAGAGCTTTCCGCACGAATCAAATCCATCTTCAAGCGTGTGGAAAGACTCATCGTAAAAGATCAGTATGATATCAAAGACCTTTCCATAAACTTCAAATCTAAATCCGTATTTGTTCGGGGGCTGGAAGTAAAACTGACAAAAACCGAGTACGCATTGCTTGAGCTTTTTGTTTCCTATCCGGATGAAACCCTTTCACGGGATTTTATACAGCAACAAATCTGGCAGGATTCTCAACTCTATCAGCACAGCAGAGCCATCGACGTGCATATCCAGCGACTCCGAAAAAAGATAGAAGCGGAAATCGACAATCCGAACTATATTGTTACAGTGGCCGGAGTCGGTTATAAATTCCAAGCGAATTAAATTGTCTGTTATTATAGAGAGTTAACTCATTTTGCGGTGTCCTCGCCCCTTGTCCCGATAAAGCCGGAATTGTTACATCTTTTACAGGATCGTTTCTTGACCCTTTTACCGGTTGTTAATAGAGAGATAAGTGCGGAAGGAGGCCCGCCTTTATTTGAGCAGAATTCATCAAAAACAATAAATTAGTAGTTATCTCAAATTGAAACAAGACCCGATGCATGCACTTTACTGCGAAGGAGGACGAAAGTGAAGTCGAGCTACAATTCTCACGTCAAACGCATCGCCTTGGGTCTTATTCTCTTTGCCGTTCTCGGATATCTCGGCAAAAGACTTCTCACCCCTGTATCATTCGGAAAATACGGCCATTATCGCGCCGATGCCATAGAGGATGAGGCCACGGTTGAGATTCGTCATTGGACCAACGCCTCCTGCCTGAGTTGTCATCCCTTCGAGGCCAAAATACACTTAAGCGGGAATCACAAAACCATTTCCTGTGAGTTCTGTCACGGTCCTTATGCGGATCATATAAGGGACGGAAAAAAAGTCGCCGCGCTTCCGGTCAAGCAAGGGGAAGAAATAAAAGTTCTGTGTCTACGGTGTCATAACAAGGCCGTGCATGCCAGGCCAAAAGATATTATCAAAACCGTAGTCATGCCTGATCATCTGAAAACGCAAAACGTTAAGCTCACTCACATCTGTAATCAGTGCCACCACCAACACGCTCCGCTCAGATACATCAACCGGGCCAAAAAGATGGTCGGTATGCAAGAGGCGACCTGATGAACAGAATAAAATCCGAACTGGAAAAAGATCGGCGTCGGTTTATCAAATATGTTCTCAAGGGAACCATATCCGGCTCGCTGCTCCTGGTCATCCCGGCCGGAGCCGGTGTTTTGAAAATACCGGAACAGATCGTCGGTATCCGCGGCAAGGACTGGGCTATTTCTGAACAGAATTTTGCCTTCATCGTCGACATAACCCGTTGCATCGGCTGCGGCTCCTGCTGTGTAGCCGACAAACGCGAATACAACGTGCCGGACGGTTATTACCGCACGTGGGTGGAACGTTATCTGAAAGACTTTGACGACGAAATCTATGTGGATTCACCCAATGGCGGACTGGACGGTTATCAAACGCCCCGCAAGGATCTGGACAAGCCGATCAGAGACACATTTTTTGTGCCCAAACTCTGTAACATGTGCAAAGATCCCTCTTGCGTTCAGGTCTGTCCGGTGGGCGCCACTTTTCGATCGCCCGACGGATTTGTCCTCATCGATCAAAAACGCTGCATCGGCTGTGCTTACTGCATCCAGGGTTGTCCTTACTCGGTGCGCTTCCTCAATCCGGTTACCCACACGGCCGACAAGTGCACCTGGTGCTATCACCGGATCCGCAAGGGGCTGCTGCCGGCCTGTGTGGATGTATGTCCCACCGGGGCGCGAAAATTCGGTGATTTGAATGACAAGCATTCCGAAGTTTCCAAGATTCTACGCGGCCCCGGTGTTCTAACGGTTTTAAAAAAAGATATGGGTAATTATCCCTCGCTTTATTATAAAGGCCTTCGAAGGGAGGTGGTGTAATGGATGCAGCCAATTTTGTATTTCCCAATGACCTGCATGTACACTGGAGCATGATGATCGCACTATACCCTTATATTACCGGGATCGTGGCCGGAGCCTTCATCGTCTCATCTCTTTACCATGTGTTTAATGTCGAGGCCTTAAAACCGATTTCGCGCTTCTCGCTGCTGTTCGCCCTGGCTTTCCTGGCCTTTGCCACTTTACCGCTGCTGATGCATCTTGGCCGTCCGGAAAGAAATCTCAACATCATGCTCACACCCAGCCCCTCGTCGGCCATGGCCGGATTCGGCTATATCTATACCCTTTACGGCGTCGTTTTGCTGCTTGAAATCCTGTTTATTTACCGCCCCACCCTGGTGAAGCTCAAAGAACAGACCAAAGGTCTGATGAAACTCATTTTCACCCTGCTGACGTTTGCCAGCGATGACCTTTCTCCCCGGTCACTTGAGCTGGACCGCAAAATCATCAAATTTCTAGCCGGCATCGGTATTCCCATGGCCTGTGTGCTGCACGGATATGTGGGCTTCATTTTCGGGGGTGTCAAAGCCAACCCCATCTGGTCCACACCCCTGATGCCGGTTATTTTCCTGCTGTCTGCCTGCGTTTCAGGGATTGCCGGCATTATTTTAGTTTATTCCCTGATCAAAAAAATCAGGCAACAGCCCGTGGATATGCCTTGTCTGCGGACCTGTAACAATTACCTGGCCGGGTTTTTCATCATTGATTTTTCTTTCGAGATGCTGGAAGTCTTTTCCCATTCCTATTTGAGGACCTGGTATCATCACTCGGTGGACGGCCTGCTGTGGGGACCTCTATTTAATTCCTTCTGGGTGTGGCAGGTCGGTATATTATCCGTCATCCCGGTATTTTTGCTTGGCTGGCTGTGCCTGACGCGGGTAAAGGATTCAATTTATCGCATCGTTGCCCCGCTGGTGTCCGTGTTGCTCCTGGCACAGGTGATGTTTATGCGCTGGAACGTGGTCATCGGCGGCCAGTTAATGTCCAAAAGTCATCGAGGCTATACCGTGTTTCACCCGGAATGGTTTGACAGGGAGGGCATTCTGATGGTCTTGATTTTGATGTCGTTGCCCTTGATTCTCCTTTACATTCTCAGCAAGATTTTTCCGTTCTGGCTGGGAGAAGAAAAAGAAAGGAGGTGATGTCTACCGAGCATTTGATCGGAGGTATTTTCCCGAGGCTGGATTAAAGGACGATGGATACCCATTGATACCGGTTTGCCAGTCAATAATTTTACCGCGTCAAAAAGACTAAAGGAGGAGGAGGAGATACGATGTATTTGATACGATCGGCATTCATTGTGCTTATCTTGGGTATTTTCGCAGCCGGGACCGCTTTCGGGACAACCCAGGCGTCCTTTGATGTGAAAAATCCCAAGAACCAGGAAATCAACAAAAAGTGCATCATGTGTCATCTAAAAGAAAACAAGTCTTTGGTGCTGCAGTGGGAGAATTCACCCCATGCGGCCGCCAAGGAAGGCCAGATTGCCTGTTACAACTGTCACGCGGCGGAAAAAGGCGACGAACTGGGCTATATGCACGAAGGCGCGTTCATCAAAGCCATTCTTACGCCCAACGACTGCGGAAAATGCCACGAGCCCGAGGCCAAGCAAATGGCGGTATCCCATCATGCCACAGCCGGTGAGATCATGGCCTCCTTGGACAACATGCTGGCCGAGGTGGTCGGCGGCATGCCCACCAACAAGGCCAACATGGCCAGCGGTTGCTGGCAGTGCCACGGTTCGGTGCTTGCGCTCAAGCGTGACAAAGACGGTAATGTTTTACGCAGTAAAACCGATGCGCCCCAGATGGACTACAACACCTGGCCCAATACCGGCATCGGCCGGATCAATATCGACGGTACCAAGGGCGTTTGTATTGCTTGCCACTCCAAGCACTCATTTAGGGCGAGCACTGCAAGGCAGCCGGAAAACTGCGGCAAATGCCATCTGGGACCCGACCATCCCCAAAAAGAAATTTACGAAGAGTCCAAACACGGTATCGCATTCTATTCGGCCATGCGTGAAGCCGGACAAGGCGGCATGAACATTCTGAAAGACGGTAAATGGGTCTTGGGGGATGATTATTACGTGGCCCCGACCTGTTCCACTTGTCACATGGGCTCGTTTGTAAAGCCAAACGGTGCGGTTGCAAAGAACTCGCATAATGTGGGCGACCGTATATCATGGAACCTTCGGGCGGTCGTCTCAAGCAAGTTGAACCGGGTGACCTTCACAGACGGTTCGGTAACCGATATTACGGGAGAGGTCGCACCCCGTCCAGGCCAGAAGGCCAAGACCAAAACCTATGTCAGGGAAGGGGACAAGCTCAAGAAGGTTCTCGCAGAAAAAACCATAAAGGCGGTGGTCCCCTGGCAGGACCGGCGGGCAGTCATGCAGGAAATGTGCAAATCCTGCCACGGTATTAACCAGATTCGGGACTTCTACAAACAGTTTGATGATTTGATCAACCTGTATAACGATAAATTCGGAAAGCCCGGAAAGAAAATCGTCGGCATGCTCAAGAAAGACGGTATCTGGGAAAATACCGGCTTCCAGCACAAGCTGGGATTCACCTGGTTCGAGGTCTGGCATCATGAGGGTCGCAGGGCCCGAATGGCAGTAGCCATGCATGCCCCGGACTATACCCACTGGCATGGAATGTATGAAATTGCACGCAATTTCTATAATGAATTTCTGCCTGAAGTTCAGGAACTGGCGGATCATGCCGGACAGGGCGAAAAATACAAGAAGGTTATCCAGGAACTTCTTGATAAGCCCGAGCATTTATGGATCCGAACCGGCGGCAGCGCCGAAACCATGAAACTCATTGAAGAAGAGCAGAAGCTGCGTTACGGCCAATAACATGTAGCGTATTCCGGATTAACCGTTATCCCGCCCCAATCACTCTGCACG
>CAYSUA010000086.1:0-14197 GCA_964433795.1 uncultured Desulfobacteraceae bacterium
GGATCGTTTTCGACACATGGAACAGGCCCTTGCCGGCGAAAAGAAACGACTCGAAGCCGTTCCTCAAGATGAAAAAGAGGTGTATTGGGAGGCGGCTAAAAAAATAGTTGAATCGTAATCAGATATAATCCCCGCGATAGAATTTGAAATACTCAACGCTGGCGGTGACTGCCGCTTCCCTTGCGATCTGTTTTAAATCCCCATCTCCAGGCAATGCTTTATCTGCCTCAGCCAATAGCAGGGAGGCATCTTTCTTGATGGTATCGATCAACGGTTCGATGTCTTTTAATGTTTTTCCAGGGTTATCGATATTTTTCAAATAGTTGTCCAATAGGTCCAGAAGCCTGTCTGTCTTTTGAATGACACCGGCAGGGGACAACGATTGAAGTTCGGGCAAGGTTGTGGCTGCTACTTCGCCAAGAGATTTCACGGCCTGTGTCGGTCCGGATACAGTCGTTTTTTTCGCCTGGGCCGCTTCAAGGCTTTGTTTGAACAGGTCGGACCCCTGCTTTTCAGTCTTTCGGGGCTCAGGAGCCGGTGAACCGTTTGAAATACCTGTTATTTTATCCATGGTAAATCCATCCTTTCTTGAGCTTGAATCTTCATAAATCGTTTTCAGCAATCATCCACTGAATTTCAAACAGATCAATTCTAAACAAATCGATTTTAGATAGAAAATATGCAAAAAAAAGGCCAGCTTTTAAGCTGGCCTCTTATTTTTTAATTTTTACAAAGATTTTAATCGGTTATATTATTATGACCGATTGTGGAACCGGATGGTTCATCAACGAAGACAGGAAAAATTTTCCTATTGTTACACCACTTCGCTGATGTTTGTTCCGATGAGGTTTTCCGCCACCTTTTCAGCGTTCACCTCATAGGTTCCTTCTGCTACCTTTTGCTTGATGGGATCGACTTTCTCGGTCCGGATATCCGGCTCAGCCGCTACGGCTTCTTCCGCCAGTTGGATGTCTTTCGATTCTTTGGATAAACTCACCTTATCACTTTGGGTGAGTTCGACTTTCTTTTCAACGGGCTGATCCTCTCGACCATCCACCTTTCGGGTTTCAGTGGTTCCACTGACATATGCACGCTGGTTGATGTTGTTTATGTTTGAAACGTTGCCCATAGGCTCCTCCGGTTTATTTTTCCATATTTCTGTCAACTTCTTCTTTTGCCAATTGTTCCAGTCGCTTGGTTATAAAATGAGTGCCTTCCAATGACAGACTGTTTGTTGTCTTTTTATTTTCATCGTCTATGACGTTAAATACAAAGTCTTGATCGTGCTCGTTTTCTTCATCTGACCCAACAGGTTTTCCGAATTCATTCTCCAGTTGATTCACAATGTCCTGCTCAATGGGGTCTCTGGGACCGAACTGTGTAATTCGATCCACAATATCGGCGGCGACCTTATCGACAATCATCCTTCGCTTGCCTTCCGCCGAAATATCGATTTGGTCGGCAGATGTCTTTGAGCTGAGCTCTTTCTGACGTTCAATAATTCTACTCTGGCTGACCTGCCGGCTGTAGACTTTAAGAACGTTATGTATTTGATAGCTCGGTATATACAATCGCCTATTCCCCTTACTGTTGCTATCGGCATAATTTTAAGAAAACTTAAGAAAAAAATAAAAATATTTTAAATATCTTTCCAGACCTGTTTTATTTGAAAAACCGTTTGATTGTCAAGGGTTAGGGTCTTTTCCCTCATGATCAGTCGTCAAAATCTCCTTCAGGTCCTTTATCGGATGAAAGTGTTGCTGCGGCCCGTTCACGAATCTTGTCCGGTGTCCAATCTGAAGGATTTTCGATCCGGTCCACTTTGGCACCGGGGTCATATGTTCCACTGCTGAGCATCGACTCGATGGCCAATGGGGCGGTATCGGATGCATTAAACACATTTACCAGCAGGTCATAAATGAAATCCTCCACTCTTTTTACCATTCGGTCCCGAATATCCTTGGATTGTCCGGTCAGTTTATTCTCAAACGGAAGGTTCAGTGTTTTAAAGTCACCGGCCTTTAGGCCTTTTGAATCTGCATAAGCCACCATCTCCGTAAACATATCCCGGGTAACACCCTGGTCTTTAACTTTGATGAAATTACCATTTTCATCAAGGATGGCGTTTCCATCGTCATTGACTTCCAGTCCCCAGGAGACCATCTGTAATGCTGTGGCAACATTGGCTTTTGTGGTACGGGTTTGTGAAGCGATCTCTCTTAACCGATCAGAACTGTTACCCGATGTCCCGTGTTGGGCGCCCGAGATTTTGTATGGCTCCAGTGCGGCGTGGATGTCGGCCGACAATCCCACCTGAATTCCCTGTCCGCTCGCTTCAATGCCGTGGGTGGTTCCGTTGTTCAATGCAATCCAGTCCGGAAAGATATCATGCGCATTGAGGCCCTGAATGAGGAACAGGGCTTCCTCCTTGGTGGAAAGACCGAGTTTTCCCTTTATCTCCCCCACTTCGGTTTCAAGCCCTGCCCACTTGGGCACAAAAGGGGCCAGTGCAATATTTGCCAATAAATTTTCATCATCCGGAAGGTGTGAGGCATCAATGGCAATGGAGGTGATTCCGGCATCGAACATTGTCGGAATCTCCACCTGGGCAGCGGCAACGTCTTCATCATTTTTGATGCCGTAATGATCTGCATGAATGGCGACCGGTACGGTGATTCCGAATTCGTTGCAGTAAGCATCCACCTGTCTTGCCATATTCCAATAATTAACCGCGCAATAGGCCACGGCACCTCCTTCGGATTTTGCAATTTCTATGATCAGTGCAGCGTTAGCCTTTTGGGCCGCCTTTAATGCACCTCGAATCACAAAACAGCTCCTGCCGTTTGCCGCCATGGTCATGGCCTTGCCTTTGGCCAACATGGCACGATCGATGTATTTTCCGCTGACGATCAATGCTTTGGAGTTTGGAAACAGTGTTTTCACATTCGGAGGACGTCCGATTTCAAGAGCTTTTTCGAATTCCGGTGTATAAGCGGATTTGTTTTCAGACATGGCTATACCTCCTTCAAGGCTATGGATACATATAGATAACGGTTGCGGGGTTGGAACATTCCTGATTTCTACTCATGGTAATACCATTCGATTCGGGTGGCAAGTTGTTTGTTATATTTCAATAAGGCTGTGTTCCGGCATGTTATACAGTTTTCGGATGCTGTAGCTTAATGAATCGGGGAGATATCTTCCCCAGATTTTTATGGGAATCTCATCGATGAAAACCACGGGGCTGAGTGCAACCGCCAGAAGGTATTCAATGATATATTCCACATTGGTGGGTATGTTACCAAAATAGGTTTGCTGCTGCCGCTGATGGAAAATACGGGATTCATGCATGGAGCGCCCGATTTCAGATTCGATGAGCTCTTCAAAAGTGGTCAAAATGAGATCCACCTGCACGGAATTGGATCCGGTAACGAGGAACCGTGCAAAATCCTCCTGAATGTTCTCCTGTGAGAGACCCCGTTTGGTGCAGTCGAATGATTTATGAGAATCGCTGAATCTTTGAACAAGATAATCGAAGTCCACCAGCAACTCCACCACATAATGGATTGCATTGTAATTGCCGCTATGTCTTTCCTTCTCAACGATGGTAACCCCTGGCATTTCTGAAATGACCGCCTCCAGCGCCCTTTCGCCAAACCCGTGATCGACTATTTTAGCCCCTAGAATATCCATGATTTTCATGGGTTCAACCGGCAGGGTGATACCGTCGTTTTTAATCCGATTCATCACCTCCTTTTCGGCCTTTAACAATTGGTCCAATGATTTTTTCGTGGTCGAATCGGCATGATTGACCATAAGATCGGTCAATTCCCGGGCTGTGGTTTTTACGGTTTCCGAAAGGATCATGGAGGCGTATCGACTGGCCTTTTCTGCAATCCGTTTGACCCGCTTAAACCGGCTGACACAGGCGAGTTTCCGGTGTTCATTGTAATAGATATAGCCGGCCATGGGCGAGCCCACATAATAAAACTCAGACATATTTCGATAGCTTGCGATCAAGTTTTGAGTGTGTTCCGAGCTTCGAAAATTGACATTGCAGATAAAATCTTTCAGTTCTTTTTTATCCCGAAATTTTCGTTTGTGCAGCGGAGCTCGGATGAGGGGGGTTAACAACGCGTCGATGAATTCCTGAAGCATCTCCCAGGCCGCAAAACTGTCATAGGTAATGATTTTTGTGATGGCCAACGGGTCGTCTTCTCTTAGCCGATTGGAAAGCCAACGGTTCGTGATGTCGAAAAGCGCTTCTCTGTGCAGAAATGCGGTTAGATACATCCCTCAGTTCCCATTTGTTTTTTCATCATCAAATTCCTGGTCATTTTCAATACTCGATCGAATCGAACTCAGGATTTCCGTCACCTCGTTTTTGTAATCCAGGGGTGCGAAAATCTCCCCCCATCCCTTTTGGAACTGAAAAAGACCGTTGTAAGCCGTATCATAAAAAGACCGGATATTGTGGGGGATATTCCGTTCAATCAGGATGGATTCCAATAACTGGGTCTCAATGGAATTCTCCAGATGGGATATTTTCACAAACTTTGGGGAATTCATGAATATGGGATGTTACATCATTGCGGGTAACCGGCATACCGGTAGTCAGACATATACATCAACAAGGGTTCCGACCACATTCTTTTTAAGAGATACAGTTCCATGGTCTGAAGAATAAGTATTCACGCTTCGGGCGGTTTCCACAGTGCCCTCGAAAAAAGGAGCTTGTTCTATGATGTAGTCCTCCCTTACCGTGTTATGAAGACTGGCAGGGTAGGTCAGAATAATGTCCGATTCCTGGAATGGGGTTTGTGAATGAAAACTTTCAACTAAGCGCTGTTGGTTAGAAATTCTCATTGCGGCCGCCGTGGTTGTTAAAGGGTGTCAGGGTTAAACGATTTTGGATATAACATAGTGAAAAAACGTTGATTTGTCAAGGATAAAGGATATCCGAGACCCGGAATGGGAAACGCTAAGCGATAAGTCCGAAATCCAGACCCAGCTCGCTCAGACTCTTTTTGCAATCATCCCAAAGCCGAACATACTCGTCTGTGGGTGTGATTTTCACCGGATCGTAGCATTCGGTAAAAGATTTGCCGATAGGGGCATCAGCGAGTTGTTTCTCGTAACGATTCAGTAACTCCTTTACGATCCGCCCCGCTTCTTTCCGCGTTATGCCGCCTCTGGCGGCAACATGGCCGACCTCTGCGTGAATCCTGGGCTCCATGCCGCTGCAGTGCATCGGGTGCCTGTTCCTGGCCACCGCGCATGGATTCAGATGCCATCCGGAAACCGTAGCCGTCACGGAGTGAGCAGCGAGCTCCCAAATCACCGTTTCGGTGCAGGGTCCTGAGGCCATAAAAGCATTAGCGAACGTGACCAGATGGGTGTTGCGGGCCAGTGCCTGCCCCGCAACCGATACCAGCCACAGCATGTCACGGGAGGTATTGCACACATGATGAATATGAATCGGAAACGCATTGTGGCGTACGGATCGGAAAGCCAGGATCCCGAGAAAATGATGGGCCACCAGCAGCGCGGATGTTGCGGCGGATCCTCCGGCGTATCCTCCCATCAGGGGGCCGTAAAGCCCGCCGTTTACGTATGGGCTGTGGTTTAAAAATGCCACTTTTTTTAGCCGTTCGTAATCGACCTTGAGTTCTGCGATGGCAGCGACGAACAGGCCGTCTCCGGGCAAGGCGCCAAGCTCAGGCCTTGCAGCAGCAATTGTCGCATCCGTCCGCTCGGCCACTGACATGAAATTATGGATGGGGATTGTCGGTCTGCCCGCCCATTTTGCAGCCTCACGCAGTTTCACGACATTCCAGATCCCTGCCTCTACCTCAACCGGTGATCCGGAAGTTACATCCATACCTCTGTATGTGGTGATCAGGGGGCCGGAGTATGTATCGGCCATGGGCTCCTGGGCATAACTTTGACACACGGGAACAAAAAGCTCCTCGGTCACCGGGGTGCCGACAGCAGAGAAATTCACAATCGGATCCCTGGCGTCTTCTACTTGCCTGTGCGGAATCTCCAGGGTATCGTTCCCGGATCCGTAGAATACCCGATCAGGGGCCCAGTCGAGCGCTTGCATGATTTCATCTCGGGTAAACTCCATTACCTTTCCGGTGTCTATGCAATATATGCCGGTCTTTTCGAACAGCTCGACACTAGCATCAAACATCCGATCTGCCAGGGCATCGTCGGCCGGTACAGGGTTTTCAGGATCGTACTTGAGGTCGTACTTTGTGACCACCTCGGATGCCACGCTTCCGATCATTCGATCCCAATCTTTTGCTGCTACAACTTTACCTTTTTCAGCCCTTTCCAAGACATCCCAGAATCTAATCATCTCATCAACTCCTTAACCAAGTCGACCGCCTCTGTTGCGTTTTCCCCATATCCATCAGCGCCGATTTCCTTAGCCCACTCGGGCAGAACCGGAGCCCCTCCGACGACCACCTTTACATTATTGCGAAGGCCTCTCTCTTCAAAGGCATTGATAACCCTCGGCATGTGAACCATGGTGGTCGTCATTAAGGCGGATATCCCCACGATGTCCGGTTCAAGCTCCATGACCTTCTCTGCGAAGGTAAGCACCGGTACGTCATGCCCAAGATCCACAATTTTGAAGCCGGCCGCTTCCAACATTATCCCTACGATATTCTTACCGATTTCATGAACATCTCCTTCAATCGTGCCAAGAAGTATCAGGCCTTTGTCGGCCTTATCCTCTCCGGAGCTTAAATGCGGGCGCAAAAGGTCAACACCTCCGGTCATCGCGTCTCCTGCCAGAATCATATCCGGGAGATAGACTTCCAGGGTCTCGAATTTTCGTCCGATCTCTTCCATGCCGGGACGAAGGCCATCTTCAAGTATCTTTATCGGAGCTATTCCTTGATCGATTGCAATCGCAACGAGTTCCCGTACCTTTTCGGTGTCACCTTTTTGAACTTCGATGCTAAGATTATGAAGAATATCGCTCACTATTCACCTCCACGAATACAGGGGATTTCACAGTCAAAGACGAGTTTCTATTAATACTATCACAGTTTATCAATATCAATTCAATTCCAACCAGAATTATCTTCATTTACTCTCCAAGGCGATCTTTTTCTTTTCCCAGGCCTTATATTTTTCCTCCCATTGCAATTCCATCTCTTCAAGCTGCTTCAATTTTGCCCGGGCCACTGATTTTCGTTTTCGCGTTTTGTATCGTTTTGACCATTCTCTAATCGATTCCGAAAGCGCTTCTTTTTCTTTCATCAAGGAAGCGTATTCTTCTTCAAGTTCCTTTTTTCTTTTTGAAAGGACGCTTTTTGAAGGTTTTATACCCTCTTTCTGGGCGTTCTTTTTATTCAGGGCCTCTTTCTGAAAAGCCTTCTGAACATCCCGGGGTATTTTGGAACCGGTATCCCCGGAGGCGTCGGGGCCGGAATCCCCATCACTTTCGGGCACCATATGACGGTGAACATCGTTTTGATATTCCTCCGGGACCTTACTCATGTCGTCCACATAATGGACCCCCCCGTCTTTATCCACGTATTTATAATAATCTGCTGAAACCGCAACCGGAAGGAGCACAAGAAAAAACCAAAGCAATCGGATGTTTTTCATATCAGTTCCCCCATTAAATACAAAGAAATGACAATTTAGGATCTACGCCTAACGGTTAGATATCAAACTGCTTTCTGAGATACAAATGATATGGCATATCTAAACAATTGTTTGACATTATTCGAAATTGTTATAGATATGACATGCTTTTGGTAGAAGGTCATCGGATGCACTATGAAATTACGCAATCGAACCATCATTCTTATTCTGGCAGCTTCTGTTTTTGCCTGTGCCAAACCGCCCGTCACCCCCCCGACTCCGGTTCCGGAAGACCGGGGAGACAAGCTTTTTGAGCGGGCAGAACAACTGTATCAAACCGGCGCTTATGAGGCCGCTCTAAAAGCGTACCAGACCTATCTGTTCAACTATCCCCAGCAACTATACGCTCCGGCCGCTATTGACAGACAGGGAGATATATATTTCACGCTAGGCAAAATTAATAAAGCAAAAGAAGCCTATCAGCGTCTCATTAAAGAATATCCGAACAGTCCGCTTACGGCGAAAGCCAGACTTGGCTTGATCCGATCTTTATTCAGGGAAGGAAGTTATCAGCAAGTCATTGCACTCGCATCAGAAATTGATATCAGCAGGCTGTATAGGCTTCAGACCTATGAATATTTTAGTCTGCTTGGAGATTCTCATAAAAAGCTCAAGGATCTAAAAAAGGCGGTTTACTATTATTCTCTATCCCTGGAGTTGGCTTCTGATGGGGAAAAAGAAGACATACGGAAAAAATTAAAGGCAACCCTTGAGTTGCTGAGTCCGGAAACGATCGCGGCCCTTATCGAACAAACGGATTATAAGGAAACCAAGGGGTACCTGAGCTTTCAACTGATTCAAAATATGATCTACATGGAGAAGAATGAAGAGGCCATAGCGCTCATATCCGATTTCGTGGAAAAATATCCGGAGCATCCCGAGGCTTCCCGTGCCTTTGAGTTGAAAGTTGAATTGGAGGAAAAACTTAAGCCGACGGTAAAGATACCGGAGTTTCGGCGATATACCGTGGGTTGCGTGCTCCCCTTGAGCGGCTCCTACGAAATATACGGGCAGCGGGCCTTGCGGGGTATTGAAATCGCGATAAACGAATTCAACTCCGATGAGATGAATCCGTCCGTTACAGTGCTTGTCAAGGATACCGGTTCGGACCCGGATCGTGTCTTGAAGGTTGTTGAAGAATTGATCAACGATGAGGTTATGGCCATCATCGGTCCGATTACAACTGCCGTGCCGGCCGCCTTTGCCGCGCAGGATCGCGGACTACCCATCATGACCCTTACCCAGAAAGATGATATTACCGTTATCGGTGACTATGTATTCCGAAATTTTATTACCCCTCGGATGCAAGTGGCAACCCTGGTGAAATATATTACGAATAATCTGGGGTTGGAACGCGTTGCCATCCTGTATCCGAATGAGCATTATGGCAAAACCCATATGAATCTGTTCTGGGACGAGATCATTGCCCATGATGCAAAAGTGGTCGGCGTGGAATCTTATGATCCGAGCGGCACGGATTTTGCCGATCCCATCAAGAAAATCGTGGGCCTCTTCTATGAGATTCCTGAGGACCTGAAACCGGAACCTCCTCCCACTCCCGACAGCGATTTGGAATTAAAACCGGAAGATGATCCCGAAGCGGATGAACCCAAGCCCATTGTGGATTTCGATGCTATTTTTATCCCCGATGCTCCTAAAAAGGCAGGCCTGATCATCCCGCAGCTTGTTTATTATGACATTGAAGATGTCTATCTGCTGGGTACCAATCTCTGGCATTCTAAAAAACTGATCGATATGGCCGGACAATATGCACAGGGCGCAATCATTGCAGACGGTTTTTTTGCGGCAAGTAAATCGGATAAAATCAAGGAATTTACAGCGCGATTCCATGACGCATACGGCAAACAACCGGAATTTATCGAAGCCATTGCCTACGATAATGCCATGATGCTCTTTCAGTCCATGAAGAATCCAAAAATCGAATCTAGAGATATGCTCAAGGACGAACTCATAAAAATTGCCGGTTATCCAGGAATTACCGGACTGACCTCCTTCGATGAGAACGGCGATGCGATAAAGCAACTGTATCTTCTTCAGGTACGAAAAGATCGCTTTGTTGAGATCAATCGTAGTAGATAGTGCCATTTGATTCATGAATCTCGCTTATTCAGCATATAAATCAATCAGTTCCGGCCTCTTTGTGTCACTGTTTCCACCATTTTGGCTTTACTCTCGCATCACCGGTAAATATCGAAAAAGCCTTCATCAGCGTATCGGCCTTTATCCTCAAGAGCTCATCTCGTCAGTCTCCGGCTCTCCCAGGATTTGGATTCATGCCGTATCCGTCGGTGAAGTCAATGTCGCCGTTCCCATCATCGAGTCGCTTCAGAAAATGATGCCGACCGCTTCGGTGATACTTTCAACCGCAACCGAGCAGGGCCAGGCCCTTGCAAAAGAAAAACTCGATACTGCCGCAACCTGTCTTTATGCTCCGATGGATTTTATATATTCGGTTCGGCATGCGCTAAAAAGATTTCAACCGGATATCCTCGTATGTATAGAGACTGAAATTTGGCCCAACTGGTTGATTGAAGCCAATCGAGCGGGTGCTAAAACAGCCTTGATTAACGGTAGAATTTCGGTGCGATCCATCCGGCGATATCTCAAGATTGTACCGCTGATGCGGGAAATTCTCCGGCATGTGGATGCTTTCAGCATGATCGGAAAAGCGGATGCCGAACGGATTCTGAAAATGGGTGCGCCTGAAAATCGGATAAAAATTAACGGAAATGCTAAATTCGATTTGTTGCTGCTTCAGACGGATCCGGCAGTCAAGGCCGACATGGTGAAGCGGTTCAACCTGAACGGAAAACAACCGGTCTTTGTGGCAGGGAGTACCCGCGGTGCGGAAGCGAAAATCGTCCTCGATGTGTACGAGAAAATTGTCCGGTCCTTTCCCGGAGCCATCCTGATTATCGCACCTCGGCATCTGAAACGTGCCGGGCAAATATGGGATGAGATTCGTCTGCGGGGATTGACCTGCGAACTGATGACCGAACTGGACGTCAAAGCTGCCCCAAGATCGGCACCCATTGTTATTCTCGATACCATCGGCGAACTTCACTCCACCTACAGCATCGCAACGGTGGTTTTTTGCGGCGGAAGCCTGGTTCCTTTGGGCGGACAGAATGTCTTTGAGGCAGCCGTATGGGGAAAACCGGTACTGTATGGTCCTTCCATGGAAGACTTTCTGGACGCAAAAGAACTCCTGGACAAAACCGGCGGGGGTATTCAGGTACAAGACGGATCCGATTTGGCTGACAAGGCGTTGTTCTGTCTCAGCCATCCCGAAAAAGCAGAGCGCATCGGACGTCGTGCCCGGGAGGCAGTGCTTTCCCACCAGGGAGCGGCTCAGAAACACGCCGCTGTGATTAAGAAATTATTGGATTGATCAGTTTCTTATGGCCTGGATCGTTTTTTTCCATACCGTACCCAGGATGGTAACGTCATGGCCTATTTCTATGGCCTGAACGCCGATCTCCTTTACTTTATGCACATCTTCCCACCAGGGATATTTGGCGCCGTAAATAACGAATTTTCCGTGTTTTCGGGAAGCTTCAACCGTAAGCTTTAATGCGTCCATGACTTTCTCATGCCCGGTTTGAAGCGGAATACCGGCGGATATACTAAAATCAGCAGGACCGAAAAACACGCCGTCGAGGCCCTCTACGGACATGATTTCGTCGAGGTTCGGTATGGCGTGAACATCTTCAATCATGGGAATGACCAGGGTCTCTTCATCGCTCCATTCCATCCAGTCAACACCGGCATTTGCGCCCCATTGGCCGGAAAAGCAAAGGCCGCCGTACCCCCGGTTACCTTTTGGTGGAAATTTGGCTGCTTCGACGATTGCCCGGGCCTCGGCAGCTGTATTCACATGGGGGACAATGACACCTCCGGCCCCGGCTTCCAGAGCTTTGCGAACGAGATACGGGTTGTCCTTATCGATGCGGAGCAGCGGGACGATATCTGCTATGGATGCTCCCTTGAGCAAATTTTCGGTGCTTTCATCCTGACGCCAGGCATGCTCGTTGTCGATTCGACAGAAATCGAGGCCGCAAAAACCGGCCAGTTCGATGACGGCCGGGCTGAATGAATAGACGCAGGTGCCGAGTGCGACTTCTCCCTTGGATATGATTTCCTTAAGCTTGTTTTTCTTCCTTTCCATGAGTTCCTCCTTTTAGTGGTCAATCTTCCCAAAACTGATCGGTTCCAAGTTCAGGGTTCAAGGTTCAGAGCTTATAACCGATTGAAACTGCAAGCAATCTTTATAAAAACTGGAATAATCAACATAACCCGTTGAGTGAGATGATCTTGGAGCCAAATTGAAAACAAGAATCCTTTCATAGTAGCTGTTAGGGTTTTTTAACTCTGAACATTGAACGCTGAACGCTGAACTTAGGTCTTGGTTAGAAGATATAGGAAACTGAAGACGGAAGTGTCAAGTCAGAGCAAGATGAGATTGGCCGATGGAATCTTTTATGTTATCTAATAAATGAGGGTCATCTCTCAAAGAGTTGGAGTGATCCTATTCACCAAACAAATTGGATGATCCATAAGGGAGAACATTTTACGGGTGAATCGGTTGAACCAGTTAAGATGGTCATATCTGTTTATATTTGTTTTGGTACTCCATTTGGTGCCCTTATCTATCGTCCATGCAAAAAAACCGGAAAAAAAATCAGACCAGCAGAAGTTGCTTGAAAGATACGCCAAAGACAGCCACAGGCGACTCAAGTACGCAATCAAAACAGGCGGATTCTTCTATTCCCGGGCTGCACTGAACATCTGGAAAGAAAACGCCGTGGATGCGGGTATATTCGATGACGACCTGTATGATCAATATAAGCGAAAGATCTATGAAAAATCGGTCAACGAAAATCTCAGATGGTTTGAAATCTTTTTAATTCAAAAGTACTATAGAGATGCCAGAACCTGCCTTCAGCTTTACAAATTGCATGCTGAAGAAATCAATATCTTCAATGAAGAAAAATACGAAGAAATGAAAGAGCGGCTGAAGAAGTGATTCTATGGTCTCATGGGCCGCCGCTTTTTTTTCATACCCAGAATCAATACCAGTCCGGTAAAAAACCCCCCGATATGTGCAAACCATGCGACTCCGCCTCCGGTATGAGCCTCCATTTCCGCCATACCGCTGATGACTTGAATTAGAATCCAGTATCCCAAAAGCACAACCGAAGGGATACTGACGATCCGAAAGAAAATGATGATGATGATCAGCGTCTGAACGCGAGCCTTTGGAAATAAACAGATATAAGCACCCAGCACCCCTGCTATGGCCCCGCTTGCCCCGACAGTAGGTATTTTTGAATTCACATTCATGAATCCATGGATTAAGGTGGCCGCAATTCCGCAGAACAGATAGAAAAACAGATATCTCCGATGCCCGAGGATATCCTCCACATTGTCACCGAATATCCATAAATAAAGCATATTGCTCAACAAATGGAGCCAGCCCGCATGCATGAACATTGCTGAAAACATGGTTAACGGTATTGGCATTGCGTTTTCAGGATTAATGTCCACCAGATGTGTGAACTCGTAAGGAATAAAGCCGAGCCGTAAAAACATTAATTCAGGACCTTCAGGATAAAAAAAGTACTGATAGAGGAAGATCGAAATGTTTCCCAGTATCAGGGCAATATTGACAAAGGGTATGCTTTTAGTGGGATTATGAACTCTTAACGGTATCATTCAGGTTCTCTCAAAACACATTCTCTCTGTTTAACGAGTTCTTAGCAAGTGTGTATTTTCTATCCATTTTGAGATCGAATGATTTCTGTGATTGGGTAACAAGTATCCAAATATTCGATTCGTTAATCTTCAGTCGGTATCGTCCTTTCCCGGCAGATAATAAATATTTTATTTAAATTCAATTAGTTATATCAAAATGGATATCTCCATTGGCGGCCTTGGCACACGGCTTGCTCTTATAGTGGCCAAACAATGATGGAAAACCAAAATGCTACTAAATATTATTAATTAAAGGAGGAAGATATGAAACACATGAATATGAAAAAATTTTTGGTTATCGTCGCAGTGATTTCTCTGGTTGGTGTCGGAGCCACCGCCTTTGCCGGTTGGGGCCGCGGATCATACGGACCCATGATGCACGGCAGGGGATGGGGCGCCTATGGGACAGAAAGGCTGAGTGATGAAGAATATAAACAACTCGAAGAACTCAATGAGGCGTTTTTTAAGGAAACAGGGGAACTCCAAAGGAGTATCTATGGGAAAGAACTCGCACTTCGAAGCGAAATGATCAAAGAGAATCCGGACCCTAAAATAGCAGCCGATTTGCAGAAAGAAATCTCCGATCTCGAAAGCCGGTTTGATCAAAAGCGATTGGAACGAAGACTGGAAATGCAAAAGATTAAGCCTTATGCAGGACGGGGATATATGGGCCGAGGCGGCATGGGCGCCGGTTATATGCACCGAGGATATATGGGCCGAGGCGGCATGGGACCCGATCACATGAACCGCGGAT